>JANYGM010000313.1 GCA_025362415.1 bacterium | reverse complement strand
AAATAATGCTGATTAAACCATTTTGCCTTAGCAATATCAAATTTTGCACCTGCTTTATTGATGCGTTCTAGTTTAAAACTAGCAATTAAGTCATCAATATTAAAAAACTCACGGTTGTCGCCTGCACTCCAACCCAAAAGTGCTAAGAAATTTATCACTGCTTCAGGCAAATAGCCTTCTTCCTTAAATCCTTTCGTACCATTCCAATCCAAAGGAAAAACAGGAAAACCAAACTCATCTCCATCTCTTTTACTTAATTTGCCGTTGCGCACTTCAATTACTTTTCCTTTTTCATCTTTCAAATCAGGCTTCATAATAAGCGGTAAATGTGCAAAAATAGGCGCAGTCCAACCAAAAGATTGATAAAGCAAAATATGCAAAGGCGCAGAAGGCAACCACTCTTCACCCCTAATTACGTGTGTGATTTCCATTAAATGGTCATCAACCACATTAGCAAGGTGATAAGTTGGCATTCCGTCAGATTTCATCAAAACCTTATCATCAAGCGTAGAAGAATGCACCATTACCCAACCACGAATAGTATCTTGGAAACGTACTTCTTCTTTATGAGGCATTTTAAAACGGATAACATATTCCTCACCAGCGTCCAAACGGCGTTTTACCTCTTCTTCTGGCAAAGTAATAGAATTTTTCATATTCATACGAGAAATAGCATTGTAAGACATATTTTTAGCCTTTGCTGCTTCTAGTTTGGCACGCATTTCTGTAAGTTCCTCTGTTGTATCAAAGGCATAATAAGCGTGTCCTTTTTCTACCAAATCCAACACATATTGTTTATACATTGGTTTACGTTCAGATTGGCGGTATGGGGCGTGTTTTCCACCTTTTTCTGGACTTTCGTCTGCCTCAATTCCTACCCAACGCAAGGCTTCATAAATATATTTTTCTGCATCAGCCACAAAACGGGTTTGGTCTGTGTCTTCTATTCTGATAATGAAAGTGCCTCCAGTTTGTTTAGCAAGTATATAATTGTAGAGTGCAGTACGCACTCCGCCAATATGCAAGCCACCTGTTGGGCTAGGCGCAAACCTTACACGCACAGGTGCAAGCGTTTTTTCTGTATTTTCCATTTAGTATTGTATGGTTTTTGTATTTTTGGTGCAAATATAAGGTTTTTTTCAGGAAAAATAGCGGAAAATATTGATAGGTACAATATTTAATTTGTCTTACCCACTTTTCACACTCTTTTGACTGTTCGCCAAAAAACACATATTTTATTGAATTTGAACTATATTTTATGATTTTGATAATATTGTCGCAAATATACACAAGATTTTCAGAAAAATTATAAGGAAAAAATAACAAAACCTTCACGCAAACAGATAGTTTTTGTGAAGGTTTTACTCTTAATTTAATCTTACAAATATGACTGAATAATATAATGCCAAATACCTAAAATCTCTTTTAAATCTGTATAAACTTTATCATCAATAGAAAAAACATTATTTTCAAAACGCAAAAATTGCCATTCTACGCCATCTGTGGCACAACCATACAAAATAGGAATATTTTTACCTTCTGCTTCATTAAAAAGTTTTGCGCCATAGAGTTGCGCTGCACATTGTGCTGTTCCGTAATCCATATCTTCATCTTTTGCCTCTACAAGCGTAATTATTGGGCTTTCCAAAAATGCACTTTGAGGAACTAACGTAAAGAAAAAATCACAAGCACCCGCCAAATCTTGACTTGCATTTACCTCTAAGTCTTCCCCAGAAAATAAGGTAATAGATTTTTGATAGATGTTAGCTATCTCTACCAAAATAGGTGAAACAACCCTTTCAGATTTTACTTTCTCATTTCGCAAAGGGAACAAACGTGCTAATTTTAGTGTTTGTGATAGCCAATTACTTGGTTTTAAAGTTTTTATCTTTCCAAATAAGGCTTCTCTCTTTACTAAAATCCCAAATTGTTTACTAACTGTTTCTATTTTCCTAAAATTGCTATATCCCATTTTCGTAAAAGATTTATTTTCTGCAAATATACAAATCAATTACCAACTTACTTCAAATCATTTTTAATATTGCTTAATTTTTGGATAAAATCTTTCCTAAAAATGGCGTATTCTGCTATCATTTTGCCAAAGCTTTCTATATTTTCCAGCTCCGACATTTGCTCGGGCATAGAAAAACGTCTTTCAACAGAAAAATAAACGGCAATAGTGTCATCTTTTTTACGTTCTACAAAACCGTTATCAAATGGCTTAAATCCATTATTTTCAGCTATTTGTGAGAATTTCTCTCGCAAACCTTTGCTATCCAACCAACCATTTACAATCTCCATAAAACTTTTTTGTTTGTAGGGTGTGAGAATGAGAGGGCTGTTAATGGCTACCTTTACAGCATTTTTGAGAAAAATAATAGAAAAATTAGCCACAACTTGCCCCTTATTTTGCTTGTCAAATTCTAGCCATGTGCCAGCTCTATCTTCATTTTCACCAGATACTATAGGGTTTGACAAATCTCCTTTATTTTCAAGGATAAAGGGCAAAATTTGACTCCACAAACCTGCCTTAACTTCTCCTCTGTTGCTTGGAGCAGCATTTTTAGGTTTGTCGTTTGCATCAACACTCGTAACGGCACTAAGTTCCAAAATACGTTCTATGGTTTCTCCCAAATTAGCGTTTTCAGGCACTAATTGCGCTAGTCTATTAAGCAAAGTAGAAACCAAAAATACTCTATTTGACAAATAAATATCTTTCTGACAAAGTTGATACAAAACTTGTTCCCACTCTTCGTCAAAAAGTTCATCTTGCGCTAATTGTTCCTTATCTTCTGTTGAAAGTACATTTGCTTTGTGGCGTTTGAGCAAATCAGGTGTCCAACGCTTAAAATCTGGCTCTGCATTGAGTATTCCATAAATAAAAGGATAAGCAATTTGCATACAAACTAAACCAAAATTGATTTGCTTTTCCCACGTAACCTGCGTTTGTGCCTTTCCTGTCGTGTTATTAAGAATTTGAATAAGTGAAAGCGTATTCATTAGTCGCTTTAAAGCACGAGGATTAGTACCAACAGAAAGGTTTGCCATTTCAGAAATAGCATTGATAATTTCTGTATTTTGTTGCTCATCTGGGTTTAAAATGGATATTCTACTCACAGAATCCGCAATAAATTGGTTTACTTGGTATGAGGCGGTCGGCATAGTAAACGGCAGTTGAATGATTTTATCAAAAAACGACCTAAATTCTCTTTCATTTTGTGGCGTAAGTTCGCCAAATTTTGGTTTCAAACCCTTGATAACCACATCATAATCAATAGAAAGAAGAAAAACACAATTAGGAATATCAAAAATATTTTTCAGAAGTTCTAATATTTGCACTGCCACAGGTGGGTCAATTCTGTCCAAATCATCAATAAAAAACAAAAAACCTCGTTTAGAAGAATTTGAAGCACTTTCTAGTTCCAAAGATTTTTGCACTGCTTCTGCCAAACCAGCCCTAATTGAGGCTATTCCTTCCTCTTTTTTCTCATTTCCACTAAACATATCATCAACCATATTTCCAGCATCATCAACGCCTATTTGATTGCCAACCGCATTTACGCCTGCTTTTGCAATGCCTTTAAACAGAGATTTTAAGCCACTTGTAATTTTTTTGCCCACATCAGCCATTTTATTGGGGTGTTGCGTGTTGATGACCGCCATCACGTTTTGCGTAAGCCCTGCAATGATGCGTATAAGCGTTTCCTCAGGTGAGCGCATCAGCGAGTGTTGCCACGTATTGAGCCAAATACCGTGATATTTTGCGTCTGGTGTGTCGCACAGATTAGAGCGCATAATGTTCATTAGTGAAGTTTTGCCACTTCCCCACTCGCCCTGAATGGCTACCGTAATAGGCGTATCTGTTTGTTTGATGAAATTTACTAAGGCTTCTTGGTATTTGTCAATGCCAAAAAGGTCTTTTTCACCCGTAAGGCGTGGACGGTCAATGATAGACGTGGAAAGGAATTGCATATTTTTTGGGAGATTTTTTATAAGGAATTTGTGGGAAACTTCACGAAAGCCCACAGCTATTCGTGAAGGTTTTGTTTGGTTATTCTTATCCAATACAATTATGCCAAGTCTTAGTATCTTTTGAACCACGAACAATTCTAAAATGCCCTACTCCATCAAATTCAACTATCAAGTAATTTCCTCTTTGCCAGAAACCTTTTGCTTTAGCAACTATATTATTCCAATTTTTATTCAATAAAATTTCATAATCAATTGGGTTAGGATGTTGTGGTGATACAAATTCTTGTTTAGTTGTATCTAAAACGTCCACCCATTTATCAATTTCAAAACTTCCTTTTGAGATTGAATTTTTTAATCCAACAGCAAAAGCTGACTTTAGTGCTTGATTACTTTTGGTAACACCCCACGTAGTTCTTGTTGCATCATAAGCACTAACTCCATTTCTAAGTGCAATTTGAACTGGAAAAACAAATATATTTAGATATGGTGTTAATGGATTAACAAATTCAGCCGCCATTGAATCTAAATCATCTGCTAAAAGCATAGAAGATTTAGGTGGACTTATATCGTTCAAAGTTTCTCCATTTTGTGATTGAGATAACGCATCTACAATTCCAGCCTCCACATAATCAGCTACGTTGTTTTCAGTTGGCAAATTATGAGCAAGGATTAGCCATTGTACGTCTTCACTATTCTTCCAAATATCTAAAATTCTGATTACCTTACTGCTAAGTTGTGCAAAAGATTTATTTGCATTAAGGCAAGATTCTGCTTCGCCAAAATGTTCAAAAACTCTGTCATTTATTCCTTGACCAACATAGAAGATTTTGCCATCTCTTGGGTCTTTCAGCGCATAGATATACTTTCCTAGCTTTTCTTTTTGCAAAATGTCAAAATTTCTCTTTTCATTCCTTTTTTCAGATTGTGGGACTTCTGTTACCATTTTTTAGTTATTTTGAGTTAATTTATTGATTTTAAAAATATTTTAGATAAAAAGGTACAAATTTTCAGCTTGAATAGTTGTACCTTTTTGTTGTGTGGTTGAGCTTAGATTTTAGTTGTTTTTTTCTTTTTCAACATTTTTCCATTTTTACCCCAGTATTGATTATTTTCCATGTCAATCCAGCCAATTTCTTTTGTTCTCACTTTTTCAACGAGGGCAAATTCAGTTGTACGTTCTTTCACATGTTTATATATACAAGGGACAACCTCCTGTCCTTCTTTATTTATGAAACCATATAGCTTGTTTTTGCTTACCTCTGCTGTGCCATTAGAGAATCCGTGTGCTGTATCATATTGGCAGGGGATTACTGTTTTCCCTGTTTTATCCATAAATCCCTTTTTACCAGCAATTTTCACAGTTGCAAGTCCCTCATCAAAACCATAGGGAGAGTTGAAGATAAAAGGCAATACCTCTTTCCCTGTTCTGTCAATGCTCCCCCAAAAACCATCTTTTTTCACAGTTGCAAGTCCATTATCAAAAGGATCTGCTCTATCATAAATAAAAGGAATAATCTCTTTTCCTGTTTTATCAACAAAACCAAACAAGCCCCCTTTTTTCTTTTCATTTTTTACTGCTGCCAATCCCTCAGAAAAATAGTTTAAGTCCTCATAAATACAAGGAATAACTTCTTTTCCTGTATTGTCAATAAAGCCATAATGAAATATACTCTCATTACGAAAAGTACCTATTTCCTTAGCAAAAGAAGCCATACCATCATAAAAACCTGAAATGCATCCATCTGGGCGGTCAAATAGTCTTTTCCCTGTTTTGTCAATAAAGAATTTTTCTTTATCTATTCTGACTGATGCCAAACCTTCTTGAAATTTACTTGCGCCTGAATAATGAAAAGGTAGTATTTCTTTGCCCAAATGATTAATAAAACCAATCAAACCATTTCCATTTTCACTTGCACAAGCTAATCCTTCAGAAAAATCTCCTAAAAATCTGTACAGACAAGGAAAAATAAATTCTGTTTTAAGAGTTGTTTTTATACCAAGTAATCCCCATTTTCTTTCTAGCATAACAAAGGCAATTCCAGTATTTGTAGGTGCTCTAATCTCCTCATATTCACCAGCTATTAGTTCGCCACTAGCAACGTGATACAACTGCCATTTATCATCTATTCTGTAAGGAACAACCCACTCTTTTAACCATTCTTGCTCTTCTACTACTACATTTACCTTTGTTGCCATTTGTGTATTGTATTTTAATTGTGAATAATAATTTTATTGATTTTCTGAATAATTTACTACAAAATCCATTTGTTCTTGCGTTTCAGGCGAGTTTCTGTTTACCAAATCTGTTGTTCTTTTTAGATAGGTAATCATATCAAGAATTTTGTCTGCTGCAACGTGGTTGTGTCGTCTAAGAAAGCAACCCACCACCGTACCTGTTCTGCCTATTCCACCCCAACAATGCACATAAAAAACTTTTTTTTCTGCCAAAAGCTGGTCTATTTTATCCAAAATTTGCTTCATATAGTCCTTTGTAGGAATAGACAAATCTTTGATAGACATTCTCACAACTTCTATTTGGTGATTATTTTCTTTTGCAACTTCTTGCAAAATCACTTCATAATCATTCAAGGTTTTGTTTTCAAAGGTCATTTCTCCTTTTTCTGTGAGATTTATCACACAAGAAACGCCCAATTTGACAAGTCCCTCAACGTCTGCTCGTATTTTTTCAATTTTGCTAGAAGATGGAATTCTGCCCGCTAAGAATCTACCAGGAAGCACCCAATAAGCTCTTTCAAATGGAATAATCATAAATTGTTATTTTAAATTATTTATATTTTAGCATTAAAAATATTTGTATTTAAAAATTTATTTAAAAATTTTAACTATTGTAAAATAAATTTATACTTTTTTTTGAATACACAAAGTTACTTTAATATTTTGATGTTGCCAAATTTTAAGTAAAACTTAACAATTTCTTAACATTAGATTATTTTTTATTCTAAAAGTCCGCATTTTGCAAGTGTAAGGCTATTATCTACAAGGTGTTCGTTATTTTTGTCTGCTACTTGTATTTTTATGCCAAAATCTTCTATCATTATTTTTTCAAAATTGCTGACTAAAATATTACCTCTAAGCGTTATTGAACCACTTTTATTACTGCTTTTGCGTACAGATGCAAGTGTGGCGGTATCTTCTGCAATATTGGTATCTACAAAAATTCTTAATGTAGCATCAAAAGCAGCCTTAAACTCTTTTTTAAGTATTTTTACGGTTTTTCTGCCACTGATTTTTAGTGTTATCATTTTGATAATTTTTGTTGTTTTTCTTCTGATTTTCTTTTACAAAAGTGCAATGTTTTAATTTGATAAACCACTTCATTTTAAGATATTTTATAATGCTGATAATCAATAAATTATAAGCCCTAATTTCTGATTTACCTCAAAATGAAAATACGCTAGATAAAAAACCATTTATTGAGGATAATTTATTAAAATATTGATAATCAATGTTTTATAAAAATAGAGGTTAAAAAAGAAATTGGAATGTTGGAAAAATATTTTAAAATAATATTTTTCATTTTCAAATATTTATTTGTATATTTGAAATCAATAATTTATGTTAGAAAATAATACTAATTATCAGAATCACGGATTTCCAATGGATTAAAAGAGGACACAGATTTTTGAAACAATCAATTAAAAATAAAACCTGTATTATCTGTGTCATCTGCGTAATCCGTTTAAAATCTGTGATTCTAACAACGAAATTAACACTAAAAAACCTTTTCCAATATGGCTAATCCTCACTTTTTAGATATTCTCAAAGAAAAAATATTGCAGAAAATGCAGGCTTTCAATGGAAATGAAATACCTGAAACTGCTCAAAACAACGAAATTATAATAACAGATTTTTCAAATCTCAAATCAAAAGATATTGCCACCAAACATATCAATATGATAGAAGGCGCAATAAAAGATGACTGCAAATCTGTTGGGAATTCTACCATAAGAAAACTGTTTGGAATGGACAAAAACCGCAATAATGATGGAGATTTCAATGAAAGTACGCTAGATGTTTTGAGCAAATTCGTGGGAATTGAGTCTTGGGCAATATTATCTCAAAAAAACAATCATACATCAGCCATAGACCCTATTGATGCAGATTGGCTCAAAAAATGCCTAAAAAATGGTACTCCAAAAGATATAAAAACCGTTGTAAATTTTGTGAATGACCTTCATACACCTGATGATAAGAAAGTTTATTTTGAACCAAACTACAATTACGAAAAAAGTATTGGTTATTTGTTAGGAGAAGCATTTTTTAATAATAAAAAACTAAAAAATACTACCTTACTTGAAGAACTTGCCAAAACTAAAAATGGACAACTTCATTTTTATGAGTCTTTTGTTGTTTCTGATAACTACTATATGAATGCCCTAAAAAAACATTATTTAGGCGAAATAAGCACATGCAAGTATTCTAAATCAAAAACAAAAGCAAAAGACTATTCTTTTGCCTGTGGTGTGCTTTATGAACACTACCACAAAACCAATAAACCAAAACTTATGATGAAAATTGGGGCGAGATTATTTGGTAATGTATCAGAAGAACAAGCGACTTTAGCAGAGATGCAAGATACTCGCCCTTATGCTCGTTATTGGTCACAAAAAATGATGTATTTACATCATAATGGGGGAAATATAAAATTGGATAAAATTGAAGATAAGCTAAGGTCGTGTCAAGGCATAAATGAAATATCTTTTGCTATTTCTCAACTTGTTCAAAATTTGTATGTTTTGGGGCAAAAAGAGCATCACCATCATCATCATCTTATTGAAGTTTATGAGGGTTTTATGAGTGCCTATAACCCAGCAGATATTTATACAAATGATTGGTATTTAGGTTGTATGTTGCCAATGTGGGAAGTGGTCGTAAAAACTTATATAGCTACTAAGCAAATAGGTAAAGCGCAAGCACTTACTTTACAGGTTTTGCAAAATAACGTAGCAACTAAAGATATTTTCAACCCTCAAATGCGTGTATTTATACGAAACTGGCCAATGATAGAGGATTTCAAAAAACTTGCTGATAAACAAACAATCTTATAAATCCCTCTTTTTAAAGCATTATTTTTGTACCTTTGCAAAAATAAACTCCTTAAAAAATTATGGGATATAGCATCTATAAGAAAATAAAAGTTGTCATCAAAAAGTTTAATCTAGAGTTAGAAGTGATTAGGCTTTTTGGTGAAATTGCGCCTGTTGTACCAAGTGAATGGTTGTTAGAAAGCCTTTCAACGGCTGATTATTTGCCCCTTACCAACGAAAAAGCTAAGTCAGAACGCATTATTTCGCCTATTCTGATAGAAGTAGTCAAACATTATAAGCAAAAAATATCCCTATTTTCTGGCGAAAATATAGACGTAGATAGCGCACAGGATTTGTCGGGTCCTTGCGACTTCTTTTTTTCTATGCAATCACTAAAACTTTACATAGAATCTCCCATTATTTCGCTTGTAGAGGCAAAAGACGAAGATATGGAGTATGGAATTGCGCAATGTGCAGCGCAAATATATGGCGCAAAACTGTTTAATGAAGCAGAAGGCAAAGATATTCCAGTTTTGTATGGTTGTGCCACAGATGGCACAGAATGGCGTTTTATGCGTTTTGAGAACAATATTTTTTATGTTGATACCAAAATTTATACAGATTTGAAAGAGATTTTAGGCGTTTGGCATCATATTATTAAGTCTTATTTGAAATAAAAGTAATTTAAACATAAAAAATTATGGGATATAGCAAATATAGAAACCTCAAAGTCGTTACCAAAAAATTTGGGCTTTCTGCCACGCAAGAGGACTTATTTTTAACGACAATACCCGACATATTGCCAAGTAGTTGGCTTGTTGAAACATTGCAAATGGCTAAAATTGTGCCACTTATCAATGAAAAAGCTAAGTCAGAACGTATTATTTCGCCTATTTTGATAGATATTGCTAATTTTTTTAAGGATAAAATTACGCTTTTTTCAGGTGAAAAACTAGAGGTAAATGCCCTAGAAAATCTTTCAGGGGAGTGTGATTTTTTCTTTACACTTATTCCACGAAGTCCGTATTTGGAAGCTCCTATTATTTCGCTTGTAGAGGCAAAAAATGATGATATGGATTACGGAATTGCCCAATGCGCAGCGCAATTATATGGTACAAAACTTTATAATGAACTTGATGGGCAAGACATTCCTATCTTATACGGTTGTACGACTAATGGCACAGAATGGAAATTTATGCGTTTTGAGAACAATATTTTTTATGTTGATACCAAAATTTATACAGATTTGAAAGAGATTTTAGGCGTTTGGCATCATATTATTAAGTCTTATCTGAAATAAAATTATGGCAAAAAAACAACAATGGACAGAAGCGGAACTTGTACTTGCTTTCAAACTCAATAGAATTACTGATTACGAAACGCCACTTGTCAAAGAATGGCTAACTGTTCAAAATCCTGTGTTTTCTGTCGGTGAGCAGCATATTTTTGATATGATTTACCCAAAAGTAATATCAAAAATTACAGGTTGGAGCGAGGAAGACCTAAAAATGAAATTTATTTGTTTTGTATTAGAATTAGGCTATTTAATTGATTTTGATAACTTTGTAACATTTTTTGACAAAAAAATTTCAGGTATTGTAGAAGGATTTTCTTTGAGCGTAAAATCTGATTTTATGATGGCAACAGGTTTTATGAACTTATATAAAAATCCTTATTTTCATTTTCAAGAGTACAAACCACAACTAAATCCTGCTGGTGAGCCAATGGCACAACTTTTAGAAGCGTTTTTGATTGCACAAGAGAAAAACAAAAACGGAAAACCACTTTATGGCGTTGAGGTCATTGGCGCAACGTGGCGTTTTGTGGTGATGTTACAGAAAGATTATTGTATTTCTAAGTCTTTTGATTGCACTGATAAAGATGATTTGATGAAAATTATTGCTATTCTGCGCAAATTCAGAGAGATTTTACAAACAAAAATCTTAGATTAAAAATATCTAAACAAACTTAAAAACCGCTAACGCAATTATTTGAAGCACTATTCCTGCATATTGTTGTCGCAAAATCTGTTCTTTATAGAAAATTCTCCCTATCAAAATAGGAATAATTTTGCCAAAAATGCCTACAATTACCAAAGAAGAAATAGGCAAGGTTGCATAAACTAAATTACTGCTATAAACGCCCACAGTACCCAAAAATGAAATAATCAGTAAGAAAAACAGGGCTTTTTGTTGGGTTATTTTGGGTTGATTTATTTGGTTTTCTAATGTTTTTTGTTGTTGTTTTTCTTGAGATTTCTTAAAAAATACTTTCATAAAAATCATTGCTAAAACGCTCATTACAAGGATTGTAGCTTCTAAAATAAAACCAAAAGTAGCCACGCCTAATTTTTGTGTTGTATCTTTAAAAAATGAATAGCTTACTCCCCAAAAAACTGCTGCCAAAAGTCCATATCTAATACCTATTTCGTTATTTTTATTATCTTTTTGATAATTATTACCCTGAAAACTTATCAAAAAACTTCCTATTAAAGATAACCCAAAGCATAGCCATTTGCCTGTATTTGCGCTTTCTTTCCAATAAAAAACACCCATCAAAAATATAATAAAATCAATCAGAATAAGCAAAGGCGCAATTAGGCTAATATTGCTATGTTTCTGCGACTTCCCAAAAAAGTACAAGCCAAAAAAAGATATACAAGAAATAAAAACACCATAAGAAACATCATCAAAATCAAAAAGAACAACTTTTTTAGCTAAAAAAGCCGTTGTTCCCAAAAATAAAGTTGTTCCAATATTTCTTATAAAAATGCAAATTTCAGGAGAGAAAATCCTCAAAGGTATTTTCCAAAGCGTATCACTTATGCCAAAAGCAATACTTGTGGTCAAAATAGCCAATAAAGCAAGGTTTTCTGGTGGCATTTTTAATAGAGTTTTTATAATTTGATTATCAAGCATTTAGCAATAAATAGATGTTTTAAACCACCCCCAGCCCCTCCTTTTCAAGGAGGGGTTAGGGGTGGTTTTAAGATATTTATACCATAACTTATTCATTATCAAGCTATAAAAACTCTAATATTAAAAAGTTTTACATTGTTACTTCGTATCTT
>JANYGM010000312.1 GCA_025362415.1 bacterium | reverse complement strand
TGCTTGTAAGCCTTCATTTTCTGCCATTATTTCTATGGTTTTTCCTATATTTTTAAGTCCTTCTTTGCTAATTTGTTGGAAAGTGATTTTTTTCACAAAACTATCCACAGAAACGCCACTATAAGCACGAGCAAAGCCATTGGTTGGCAAAGTGTGATTAGTGCCTGACGCATAATCACCTGCGCTTTCAGGCGTAAAATTCCCCATAAAAATAGAGCCAGCATTGATAATTTTTTCTGCCCATTCTTCTGTTTTGTCAAGTGCAATAATCAAATGTTCTGGGGCATATTCGTTGATGAGTTCCAACGCAATTTCATTGTTTTCTACCAAAATAAGTTTACTGTTTTTGAGTGCTTTTTCTGCAATTTCTTTGCGTGGAAGCTCCAAAACTTGTTTATTTAACTCATTTTTGACATTTTCTAAAAGTTTTTCAGAGGTAGAAACTAGCACTACTTGGCTATCTGCACCGTGTTCTGCTTGTGAAAGCAAATCAGCTGCCACATAACTAGGTACAGCCGTATCATCAGCCCAAACGGCAAGTTCTGATGGACCTGCAGGCATATCAATAGCAAAACCTTCTTTTGCAATAAGTTGTTTTGCGGCAGTTACATATTGATTACCAGGTCCAAAAATTTTATAAACCTTTGGTACTGAAGCTGTTCCATAAGCCATTGCACCTATT
This sequence comes from bacterium, assembly GCA_025362415.1. Lineage (GTDB taxonomy): Bacteria > Bacteroidota > Bacteroidia > Cytophagales > Thermonemataceae > JANYGM01. The sequence goes on along the minus strand of JANYGM010000312.1, from coordinate 7,349 downwards.
GCTTGCGCTCCTCCAATCTTGAAAATTTTAGTAATTCCGACAAGATTTGCTGCAAACAAAATAGCAGGGTGGATTTTGCCCTCAAAAGCAGGTGTACACATCACAACTTGTTCACAACCAGCTATTTGCGCAGGAATGCCAAGCATCAAAACAGTAGAAAAAAGCGGTGCAGTACCACCAGGAATATACAAACCAACTTTCTGAATAGCTACACTTTTGCGCCAACAAACCACACCAGACATTGTTTCTACCTTTTGGATTTCATTTTTTTGGATTTGGTGGAACTTTTCAATATTATTTTTTGCCATCAAAATTGCATCTTTGAGTTCTTTGGAAAGCAAAGTATGTGCTTGGGCTATTTCTTGGGTAGAAACAAGAAAATTTTTATCAAAATTTTTATCATATTGTGCATTAAAACGGTAGGCAGCTTCGTCTCCTTGCGTTTGAATATCTGTAAGGATTACTTTAATACGGCTTTCTATCTCCAAAAAATCAATAGTAGGGCGTTCTAGTAGGGTTTTCCAAGTGTTTTTCTGTGGAAATTTGATAATATTCATTTGTTGTTATTAAAAGGTGTAAGATTGTCTTTGTAATCTCTGATATTGAATACAAATATACAAATTGGTTTTAATTTGCTAAAAAATTATTATTATATTTATCTAATTTAGACAACGACATTATGAATTGGTAGGCTTTATTTTAGTGCGCAGGGTATAAAACCCTGCGCTACTGATATGAGGTACATATTTTGGTAGTGTTAAACAAGTAATGCTGAATAGTGGTCAGGCTGCAAAGTCTAATGTAAAAAGCATTACATCTTTAACACTACCCATATTTTAACCAAAAATCAGTAACGTGGGGTTTTATACCCCACGAATACAAACTTATAATGTCGTTATCAAATTGATGACAAAATTAAAGGTTAAATGTTTGATAATATTTCAGAATTATGCCTAATCAAAAATCCAGTTTTTTTTATCAAGAAAAAACACTATCTTTGCGAACAAATTTTTATGAAAATGTAGCAAAATATCTTTTTTTCCACTAAATAAACCCCAAACTTAGACGTATGAAACTACTCAAATACGCCCTAATAGTAGGAGCTTTAATAAGTCCTTTTTTTACTGATTTTACCAACAATAATGCCTTAGCAACACCGCTAAAGCCTCTTAATAACTTATTTGACACTATCCCAGAACTTCCAAAAGGGTATGTTCCTGATGTGTACGACCACTTGATAGAAGACCGTTTGCAGTGTCTTCAACAAACAATTCCTTTTCCGTATCACCCAAGCGTGGGCAAGTTTGTAAAACGCTATCTAGTGAAAGATAGAGAACAAACACGCATATTTTTGTCAAGAAAAGCCCGTTATTTTCCTATTTTTGAGGCTGCTCTCAAAAGACATAATATGCCAGATGAAATAAAATACCTTTCTATTGTAGAATCTGCGTTGCAAACTCGTGTTCAGTCGTGGGCTGCTGCTATGGGTTTGTGGCAATTTGTGCCTGCAACAGGCAAAGAATACGGCTTGTACCAAGATTTTTATATAGATGAAAGAATGGATCCGTATGAGGCAACAGAAGCAGCTTGTAGATACCTCAAAATGCTTCACGGAATGTTTGGAGATTGGCATTTGGCACTTGCAGCCTATAATTGTGGGCAAGGGCGTGTAATGCAAGCTGTCAAGCGTGCAGGTGGAGGTACTAAATCTTTTTGGGAAGTTTATAATTTTTTGCCAGGAGAAACTCGTGCTTACGTACCAATGTTTATTGCTATGAACTACGTAATGAATTATTATGATGACCATTTTTTGCCAGAACCAGAAAAGTTTTTGTCTTATATTCCTTCTGATACTGTTACTATTAGTGGTAATTTGGTGAGTTTAGATGAGTTTGCAAAGCAAATAAATATTCCTTTGGAAACAATGCAGGAACTTAATCCGCATTTGAAGAAAAATATGGTACCTCAATATATGAAAAACTATCAAATTCGTGTACCTGCGGAAAAGAAAAGTTACGTTTTGGAGAATAAAACTGCTATTTTGTTGGCATCTCTGAAAAAAGGTTACCGTCCTTTGCCATTTATTGCTGCTACACCTCAAATGACACTTGCACAAAAAATCAAAGGAAAGAAGAAAATCACGCATAATGTTGTTTATAATGAATCTTTGGGTGGCATAGCTTTGAAATACAAAACAAATATTGCGGATATTCAACTTTGGAATAAAATGCCTACGGCAATGGTTTATCCAAACCAAAAACTTACGGTTTACGTAACGCCAACAAAAGAGGAAATAGAAGCAGAAAAAGTAGCTAAATTAGCTCAAAATACAAAAACTACAGCTAAAACAGAAACAATGGTGCTTGCTAGTGCAATGCCAAAATCAATAAAATTCCATATCGTACAAAAAGGAGATACCCTTTGGGACATTTCTAAGAAATATCAAGGGCTTTCTGTAGATAAAATCAAACAACTAAACCCAGATTTGAAGGGTGATAACCTTGTGATGGGGCAAAAAATTAGAGTAGATTAAGTTTTTGAGTTGTGAATGTATGAGTTGTGAGTTAAAATACATTGTACTTTGTATTTTAACTCATAATTATTTATTTTCGTTTCTGATGATTATTTTTGAAGTATCAGAGGTATCTGGTGCAATTTTATGCATAGGCAAATTTATCATACAACGCTCATTTATGAGGGTTTTTAGGTCTTCATTGATATGAATGTTCGTTTTTGCATCACTAAAAATATTTTTAAACTGATTTTTTAGGTCTTTGCGCTTCTTTGCTTCCATAAAACGGCGTATTTCTTCCTCTGATTCCAAAATAAGTTCTGGCACAATGACAGGCAAACCATTTTCATCTTTTGCTACCATTGTAAAATAAGAGGTATTTGTATGCCTTATGATGCCTGTTTTGATGTTTTCTGCTTCTACACGTATGCCTACAACAAGCGAGGTTTTACCCACATAATTAACGGCAGCCTTAAAAGATACCAAATCACCTACTTCCACAGGACTCACAAACTCCACACCATCAACGGTAACAGTTACACAGTAGTTTCCTGCGTGTTTTGATGAGCAAGCATAAGCTACTTTGTCCATCAAAGAAAGCAGTTGTCCACCGTGAATTTTCCCTCCAAAATTGGCATAAGAAGGTATCATAAGTTCTATAAGTGTGGTTTTTGAGTGCGCAACACTACGAGCTGGTTTTTCCATAGATTGTTTGCGTGGGGTATGAAACCCCACGTTATTGATTTTGTTTAACAATATGCGTTTAATATCAGTAGAGCAGGGTTTTTATACCCTGCATATTTTTTTAATCCTAAATAGAAAATCATTGATTAGTACATTTGTATCAACAAAAACTCTGTTTACAAAGTTATTCTGCATTATAAAGAAGGTGTTTAAATTTCTGTAAATCTCCTTTTGTCAGTAAATCTAAATTTTCTGCAATCCAATGTTTAGCCATAGATTCCATTACTTTATTAGTGCTTACTTCTGCGTTTTTAGCCATTATTTGGAGCATTTCGTTAAGGTCTTTCTCCAACTCAATAGTAACTTTTACTTTTTTTGTGGTTGCCATAATTTTAGTTATTTTAGTTTTCTTTTACAAAAATACAAAATATTATTCTGTAAAATAAATATTTCTATAAAAATGTAGTACAATATACTGTTCTGTTATAAGACACAAAGTATTTTACCACAAATGAAACAAGTCTAAGGTAGCAAAAATTTTGCTAAATTCTATTTTGAAAAAAATCAAAGATTTTTTTCTTTAATTTTGTTTTTAGCATTGATTTTGTACCTTTACAAACTACATCAATTATTCCAAATAATGCTACTAAAATTGCTAAATACGACCAAAATTAACTCAAAAATTAGCTTACAAATTAGCTCAAAAGCTGTTCAATACTTATTTGTTTTTATAATAAGTTTATTTTTAAATACGCTTATTTTTTCATCAGCGCAAGCACAAAATTATTCTACAAGCAACAAAAAAGCTATTACCCTCTACGAAAAAGCTAGTGAAGCATTTAAAATAAGAAAGTTTGAGGAAGGAATGAATTTGCTTCAAAAAGCCATAGCAAAAGCCCCAGAATTTGCAGAAGCACATTATTTGTTGGCTCGCAACTACCAAATGACAGGGAAATATGAGCCAATGCTTTTTCATTATGAGCAAACAGTTCTCAATTCTCCTAATAATGCTAGTTATGTAGGTGCGTATTATACGCTTGCTGGTGAGCAACTTAAGAAAGGAAATTATCAAAAAGCTAAAATATATGCACAGGCTTTCCTGCGTTTTGACCAACAAATTAAAAGTTTTGACAAAGAATGTGAACGCATTATTGCTTGCGCTGATTTTTCTTTGGAGGGAATGAAAAAACCGCTCAATTTTTCCCCTAAAATGCTTGCCAAAAACATCAATAAAGATTCTGTTTTGCAGTATTTTCCTATACTTTCGGCAGACCAAAATATGCTGATTTTTACGGCTCGTGCCAATAAAAATGGTTCTGATGAAAATATGTATTTGAGTGAGAAAATGCCCAATGGTGAATGGTCAAATCCAAAATCTTTGAGTGAAAACATCAATTCTGTTACAAATGAAGGCACTTGTAGTATTTCTGCTGATGGAAGAGTATTAGTTTTTACGGCTTGTAGTGGGCGCAAAGGTTATGGAAGTTGTGATTTGTATATCTCGGAGCGTGTGGGCAATGATTGGAGTGAGCCAAAAAATTTGGGTGCAAACATCAATTCTGTTTCTTGGGAGTCGCAACCTTCCCTTTCTGCTGATGGAAAAATGCTTTATTTTGTTTCTGAACGCAAAAAAGGCAATGATATTTATGTTAGTCGCCTTGATGATGAGGGAAATTGGTCTGTGGCAGAAAATTTGGGCGCAACTATCAACACACAAGGAAGTGAAATGTCGCCATTTATCCACGTAAACGGAAGAACGCTATATTTTGCCTCAAATGGGCGTGTGGGCTACGGAGATTATGATTTGTATTATTCTAATTATGAAAATGGGACTTGGTCAGAGCCTCAAAATTTGGGTTATCCTATCAATAATAATGAATCTCAAATCTCTCTTTTTATTACTATTGATGGCAAAAAGGGCTATTATGCAGACGAAAAAACACAAGGAAATAAAAATCTTTATAGTAAAATAATGGAGTTTGATATGCCGCCAGAAATTAGTCTGAAACAAAAAAGTAATTATGTTTCTGGTACTATTTATAACGCTAAAACGAAAGAAAAAATTAGTGCTAATGTAGATTTATTGAATATTTTGCAAAATGTACGAGAATATTCTGTTGTGTCTGATATGAAAACTGGTAGTTATTTGATTGTTCTCACGCAAGGCGCAGAATATGCCTTAGAAGTACATAAAAAAGGCTTTGCTTTTAAGAGTTTGACTTTTAATTATGTTGATAAAACCGCAGAAAGCCTTGTTCCTATCAATGTGGACATTTATTTAGAGCCAATAGCTACAGGTGTAAAGTTTATTTTGAATAATATTTTCTTTGAAAGTGCCAAATACGACATCAAAGACAAATCTAAAAGTGAATTAGATGAACTTATTAGGTTTATGCAGGAAAATGAAACCATTTCTGGCGAGATTTCTGGGCATACCGACAACATTGGAGACGACAAAGCTAACATAGAACTTTCTCTAAAACGTGCCAAAAACGTATATGATTATCTCATAAAAAATGGCATAGAAGCAAAAAGATTGAAATTTAAAGGTTATGGAAAAACTCAACCCAACAAACCAAACGACACAGAAGAGAACAGAAAAGCCAACAGAAGAATTGAATTTAAAGTTTTGTAAGGCTTTTTGAGGTATGAGGTTTGAAGTACGAATAAAAAACCTTCACAAATAGCTAGTGGCTTTTGTGAAGGTTTTGCTAGTCTGTATAAAATTTTGATTTGGTATTAGCAACAATTTTTTTCCGTGTTGTTGGTGTTTTTTTGACTTTTTTCTCTACTGGAAGCATTTGAGAAACCACTTTATTATATTTCAACATAGTGATAATATAGTCATCTGCATCTTTAAAAGTACCATCTTTGAAGAGTATATCTGGTACATAATGTACTTCCTTGCCTACTTTGATGTTCATAATAATTAGAGATTAGAATATTGATTATAGATTAAAATAAGGGAAATGCTAGCACACCTGTAAGCTGTTTTTACTAAAAAACTATCTTCATCAAGCACGACAGGCATAAAATAAATTTTATTTTTAAATTTAGACAAACAATGAAACGCATCTGGTTTGTCCGTTGGAATTAAAATAGCATTTTTTTTGACAATAGAACGAATTTCTGTGTGTGTAATTTTGTGTGCATTATCTTCATAGTTATCCCAAATATGTTCCGCAGATGTAGGAGTAAAACGAATTTTGTATTTAGTTTTTAAAATCTGAATGCTATCTTCTGCAAATAAACTTTTTATTTCAATGTAGTCCATCACTGCTATTTTAGATATTTATTACAACAAAGCTAAACAATTTTTCTTAAAAATCAAATAATATACAACAAAAGATAAAATCCCATTCAAAAACAATGTTTTGAATGGGATTTTGGTTATCGTTCCTTGTACTTCAAACTTCGTACCTAATAAATTTAGTCATCATTATCTGTTGGGACAACGCCATTTCCGTTGTCAATTTTCCATTTTTTGAATCTTGCACTGATTTTCTTTGAGATTTTATCAAAGTTTTTCCAGTTATCTTGGACGTGATAAATGGTTGAAAGGTCTGCTGCAAGGGTTTTTTCATAATCTTTTTTGTATTTTCCACTTTGATAATAGAAAACGCAAAAGTCATTGCCTTCCTCATTGAAAAGCTCTGAACCGAGATAACCGTCCCAAACTGCGCTTAAAATTGAGCAAGTAATTTGGCGGCGGCGGAAACGCAAAATTTGCAAAGCGGCTTCTTCTTCAAAGAACTCGCTATAAAGTTCGTTTTCGCATATCCAGCCAAGAAACATACCAATATGTACGTATGCTTGTTCTATTGGCAAAACAGCAGGGAAATTACCTAAGAAATGGTGCTTTGCACGGTCATAGATAAAGTTTTTGGGTCTTTGTACTTGTGTAAGGATTGCCATAACAGTAAACGTAATAGTGTAAGTTGGTGATTTTAATCTCGTTACTAATTTATTTCTAACGTAAATATACGAAAATAATTATCAAAAAGTTTATTTTTGTAGATTTTTTTTACTTTTTTTTAAAATATATCAAAAATCTCTCCATTTTTTTTCAAAAGTACATATTTTTTTCATAAATTTAAAAAAAATATCAAAAAAGTAAAAAATAATAAAAATCCATAACTAACTATTAGTAAAC
>JANYGM010000307.1 GCA_025362415.1 bacterium | reverse complement strand
CTACAAAAGTGGCGTATTTATAGCGTCAGGTGTGGTTGTGTCTGATGTTTTGTTTATTGCAGTGGCAGCTTTTGGGGCGAGTTTTATTCCTGATATAGCTCATTTGTCGTTTTATGGCTATTTATTGGGTGGGATAATGCTTGCAGTAATGGGCGTTTTGTCTTTTTTTAAGAAACTTCAAACACTTAGTTATCCTAAAACAGGGATAGGCGGTGTCCTTTTTTATATTTCAAAAGGTTTTTTTTTGAATGTGCTTAATCCTGTGAATTTTTTTGCTTGGGTTGCGCTTGCTACGCAACTAAAAGTCGTTGGTTATGAGCAAGATAGAATGTTAGTTTTTTTTGTTGGTTGTTTACTTGCTATCTTTTTGATGGAAGTAATTATTTCTATTTTTGCTGATAAGCTCAAAAAATATTTTTCTAATAAAGTGCTACAAATCATCAATTATGTTTCTGGAAGTGTGTTTTTAGTTTTTGGAATAAGACTTGTTTGGCAAGCAATAGCAACATTTTGATTAGGAATAAATTAAATTCCCTGTGTCGTCAGGTGTTTCCACCTGACGACAAATGCAAATTCCCACCATAAACAGCTATTTGTTCCAAATTAACTGCTATGACTTGCTCTTTCGTTAAATAATACATTTATGCAAGTGCCTCCCAAATTTTTTTGTATTTGAGGGCTGCAATTAGCTACAAAAATATTCTACATATCTATATAAATCTGAACATTTTTATTGATTTTAATATAATTTGTATACATTTTCTAAACATTTTTTATTTTATTTGTATTATAATCACGTTTTTGTACCTTTGTAAGGTAAATTTTGATAAATGAAAAGTATAAAAATACGCTTAGAACTTAATAATGAACAAAGTACCCTTGCGAGTAAACACGCAGGTGTGGCTCGCCATGCCTATAATTGGGGACTTTCTACTTGTCAAGAAGCTTACAAAAACAAAGAAAAACGTCCTTCCAGCATTGATTTACATAAAAAATTAGTAGCAGAAGTTAAAAAAGCTAATAAATGGTATTATGATGTAAGCAAATGCGCTCCACAAGAAGCATTGCGTCATTTGGATAGTGCCTACAAAAAAGCATTTAAAGAGAAAAAAGGGCTTCCTGTCTTCAAAAAGAAAGGTATTAGAGATAGTTTTTATTTGGAAGGTAATATCCAAATAGCAAAAAATAAAATAAAATTACCTGTTTTAGGTTGGGTAAAAATGTCAGAAAGTAGCCCCCTAACCCCCAAAGGGGGAATAATGTTAGAAGATATTAGTATCAAAAATGTTACAGTTTCCAAAACGGCAGGGCATTGGTTTGTAGCCTTTAAAGTTCCTTATGCCGTATATTCCAAACAAACAAAAAACAATCCAGTTGGCGTAGATTTAGGTATAAAAACACTTGCCACGCTCTCTGATGGCACTATTTTTGAAAATAAACGTCCTTACAAAAAAGCAAAAAGAAAACTTGCAATAGCGCAAAGAAAATTATCTAAAAAATATAAAAAAGGACAAGCACAATCAAAAAATTATAAAAAGCAACAGCAAAAAGTGGCAAAAATCCACTATAAAATAGCTTGTATCCGCAAAGATAGCCTTCATAAACTCACTACTCATTTAGCTAAAAACCACAGCGAGATAGTAATAGAGGATTTGAACGTGAGCGGAATGAGCAAAAATCACAAATTAGCATCAGCCATTTTAGATGGTGGATTTTATGAGTTTAGACGACAATTAGGCTATAAATGTGAGTGGTATAGCTCTGTTTTGACTGTTGTGGATAGGTTTTATCCAAGTTCTAAAACTTGTTCTAGTTGTGGCATCAAAAAAACAACCTTAAAACTATCTGAGCGCGCTTTTACTTGTGAAAGTTGCGGTTTTAGTTGTGATAGAGATTTAAATGCAAGTTTAAATTTAAAGAGTAAGGCGGTAAGTTATACCGTGTCTGCCTGTGGAGTGCCAAAACAATCTTAAACTACAAATGTAGCTTAGAGGCACTATGAAGCAGGAAATGAACAGCAAATGTATACATTTGTGTAAGTTTTATATAACGGAAGTATTGGTACATTTAGCCCAGATGGGAATATGATAGTATGTGAATATAATCATGTGATTTGGACAATCAATCCCAAAACAAAAGTAAAGAAAAAATTGTCCCCATTTTATTGGGATGATAGTCCAGTTTGGAGTCCAGATGGTAAAAGTGTAATATTTGTTGCTGTAAAAGTTTCGTTGCAAATATTTTTTGTCTGATTTTGAATTTAAACAAAAAATACACTAACCGCAAAACACCTAAATTTATCCAAAAATCACTCGGATTTATTAGAGGGAATAGGTCATTTTGCAATGATTT
>JANYGM010000290.1 GCA_025362415.1 bacterium | reverse complement strand
GTAAGTAATGAATTGTAAATAACTTCCTACTAAACTTTCCAAAAGTTTCCAACTTTTGGAAAGTTACGCCCAAAAACGCTTGTTTATTTTGGAAATTAGTATCTTATTTCCAATACATTACTATGCAGAGATAGGGCAGTGCCTTATCTCTGCATAAAAATACTATTTAAACAGTTACACCAAAATAAAAAAGGGGCTTTGGCTATATTTTCGCTTCAAATAACGACCAATCACTAAAAAAGCTACAAGACCTTCAAAGTCAAAGACCTTGGGTTTTGTAGCTCTGCAAAAATTGTTATATACTCACCTAATTAATAATTCGTAACTGAATTACTATTTTCTAAGATTTCCCAAGCTACCTTTCAATGTGTTGATGTCAGCTTGCAACTTTTCTATTTCACTTTTGAAGTTCATATTTTTTTCGTTGAAAGACTTGATGTTGTTGCGCAATTCAACATTTTTGTTTTCCAAAGTAACTTTTTTGATAGCGTCTTTTTGCTTACCTATCTTCTTTTCGTTAGAGGCAATGTCAGAATTAGCATTTTTTACGTTTCTTTCATTAGAACTGATTTGCTTGTTATAATCCTTAATCATCTCTTCCTTTGCCTTGATTTTGTCACTATAGATATTTTCATAGTGATAAATCAAAAAGCTACGTGTAAACTCTTTCAAAAGTGCCATTTCACTAGGATTTTGCTGCGAATTTAGGAAAATATCATAACCCATAGCAAACACAATAGCAAGTTCTGGAGCTTGTCCTTTCTCTTCTGTAAAAATAGCGTGCAAGTCGCCACGTTTAGAAGCAATTTGAGGAATAGTTGCCATTTCAGCTACCAAAGAGCCATTATCTCCCTTTCTCATTTTTACTTTGAGTGTTTCTTTTGTATATTTTGTGAAAGTTTTTTTCACGTCATCAACATTGTTGATAGGGTTTGCCCACGCATCTGCTGATGCTTTGTTTACAGTTACTTTCTTTTCAACAGGGTTAATGTTGATTACTTCCTCTTGTGCGAAAACTGGCGTACATAATGCAACACCAAAAAGACCAAATACGACATTTAGGATAACTTTTTTCATAGAATTAAAATTGTTTTGAATGTTTTTTGAATGAATTAAAATATTTTTTTGAATAACTAAACTTATTGTTTTATTTAAAAATCTAGCAAAACCTTGTTTTCAAATACTGTGCCAAAATTGGGAGCATATAAATCAAACAAATAATTATGTAACAACCTTATAAGCCAACCAAATAATACACAATATTACGGTTTTTAACGTATTCTACAAAAAAAAGTTTCATAATAACCTTTTTCTCCAAAAATTTCTCCAATAAATCAAACATTTCTTCAATATTATTGTTACTACTTTGAAAGTATTACTATATTTGTGTTATAAACCTCAAATAAATTTACTTAAATTTATTCCTTTTAATGAAAATCTATCTTTCAGCAATACGCTTATTATTAAGTAGTTATGTGGGTGCTTTTCTGCTTTTTCTTTACTCAAACAATGTACAAGCTCAACTTTCTGCGCAACCTGCCAGTAAAGAACAGCTTTCTTACACATTGTTGGAACGTAGTGCAAAGGAAATTATTTTGGCTATTCAACAACAAGAAAAAGATGAGAAACAACAACCTCTACTATTTGCAAAACTAAGAAATGAATATTATGGCATATACGGTACTAAAAAGAAAACAAGAATGCTTGAAAAATTAGCCTATTTTTTCAATGAAAATAATATTTGTAATTCCCTTAGTGACTATATCCTTCATAATTTAACTCAAGAATACTTAATAGATAAAATAGCTTCAAAAGATAAAATAGCTAGCCTTATTGCTACTTGTGAACAAAAATTTATTCAACTGTCTCCTAAAGAAAACTGCTATAGCATCAGATATTTGCTGATATGTGCTGAATTAAGTGAAGATAATATCCTTGAATGCAAAAAATACTTGGCTAAAGCCTACAAAGAGGCACAAAAATATAACTGCCACGAAAATATGGTAGCAACGCTGTTAGCTAAAGCTACTATTTTATATGAAAAGAAAAGCAATTATTTAGAAACACTCAATACACGTTTGCAGGCTATTCATTTGTTGGATTCTTTTGAAAGAGAGAAAAAAACCAATATGGATTATCTCTATAAAATAGATATTTATGAAAAAACTGCTAATCTTCATTACAAAGTAGGTAATTATGAGCTGGCACGCAACAAATGGGCGGAATGTTTGGATTTGCTGGCACAAAATAATGCAAAAAAAGGCAGAATACACGTATTTATAACCAATAATATTGGACTTTGCTATCTGAAAATGAATGATTTAGAAAAGGCATTGACTTCTTTTGAAACTACCATAACATTATCAAAGATAACGAAGGACACCCTTTGGATAGGCATAGCAAGCGGAAATATTGGAGATTTGTTTGTGCTAAAAAAAGAGTATCAAAAAGCCTTGCCTTATCTGAATGAAGATGCTAACACAAGTATAAAATACAAAGAATATGATAATGTTACAAAAACTATTTTGCAAATGGCAGAATGTTATCTTAGCTTAGAAGATACCACCAAAGCACGCATATACCTTGAGAATACAGAAAAGATGCTTTCAAAACATAAAGCGTTTATTGAACAACGACAGTTTAATGATGTTCTTCAAATACAAGCAAAACTTCATAAAAATTGGCTAAATTATTACATTAAAACCAATAATAAAAAACGTGCAGAAACTTATTTTAGTAGTTTTTTGGCTCTGCAAGATAGTATTAATAATTTTAGGAAAGGAGACAAACTTTTAACCACTCAAAAAGAATATGATATTGAATACGAAGCCGCTCAAAAACGTATCAAAAACCTTGAAAGTGAACAAATGTCACTAAAAACCATTATTTTTATAATTGCTTTTGGTTCATTATTTTTGGTGGGCGTAGTTTTTGTGCGTTATTCTCGTATGAAAATGAAAGCAATAGCTAACGAAAATACACAATTAGTGTTATTATCAGAGGCTAATAAGCAAAAAATAAATAACCTAGAAATTATTGAGGAGCAGAGCAAAAGCATCATGGCAAGCATTGAATACGCAAAAATTATCCAACAATCTATCTTACCAAGTCAAGCATACGCCAATAAAATATTAGGAACTAAAACCGCTTTCGTTATCTACCAACCCAAAGATATTGTTTCTGGTGATTTTTATTGGATACAACAAAAGCAAGAAAAAATTATTATTGTTTTGGCAGATTGCACTGGTCACGGTGTGCCTGGTGCTATGATGAGTATGCTTGCTAACGAACTTCTACACAAAAAAGTATCTCAAAAGCAAGTTTTAGAACCCAATTTAATGCTTAAAGATATTTATATGATGCTCAAAAAACGCCTCAATATGAAGGCAACCAAGCGTTATGATGGTATGGATATTGCTATGATTATTTATGATAAAACAACCAAAATACTTGATTTTGCGAGTGTGGGAAGTGTTACTGCTTGTTATGTGAAAGATAATACTGTTGTTGAATTTCCTAGAAATAAGGTATATGTGCCTATGCTTTTGCTGGAAGACACCCAAATTCCTGATTTTGAAAAGTTTAGTATTACACTAGAAGGCAAAATGCAGTTTTATATGTTTTCTGATGGTATTACAGACCAATTTGATGCGGATTATAGAAAGAAATTTGGTAAAAAGAAATTTTTAGAAATGTTACAAAACCTCCAAGAAGTGACTTTAAATGAGCAAAAACAATATATGGAAACCGTTATCAATGATTGGAAACAAAATGCTCCCCAAACAGATGATATTTCGTTGTTGGGCTTTGAGATAGGGGTATAATAAAAGCTCAAGAACTAAATTTAGTTCTTGAGCTTTTATTATCAAATTTTATTATCAAATTTGATAATTTTATCTTCTCACCACGAGTTTTTTAGTAATCACTACTTTACCATCAATGTGAAGGGTATAAAAGTAAATACTTTCTGGAAGGTCTTGTACGGAGATGCGCAGGCGAGTTTGCTCGTGAGAAAGCTCATAAGCACCTATTTTATTTCCAAAAACATCACTCAAAGTAATCTTTGCGCTTCCTGCAAGTGCCGAAAGTTTGTAATCAAAAGAAACATTTTCTACTGCTGGATTGGGGTAAGCGGTAGAAATAGAAATTTTTTCGTTTTCAAAAAGTTTATCAGTAATAGGATTTTCATCACTTAGATAAATATTTTTAACTAAAACTTTTGTCGTTGAGATATTTTTAATTTCAAAATTAGGTTTTGTATTTTCATTCAAAAAATACGTAATTCCGCTTGCTTGTGCGCTTACACCTGCAAATAAGACAATAGTTGCTAAAATTGATCTGATTTTTTGTTTGTTAGTTAGTTTCATATTTCATATATTTTTCTACACATCACTTCTTAAAAGCAAACATACGAATTTATTTTTAATTTGTCAATATTTTTTTTAAAATATTTTAGATAAAATAGTATCTTTTTTGTGCTGTATCCAAATATGTAACTGCGGAACGCTAGTGTATCCTTTTTTAGCTAAGTTAAGGGCATTAAAAAAACTGCCATAAAAGTATTTGTGAAACTATAACAGATAATTTCCCAACACCTTTTAGAGTTTTTTAATTGATTTTTTTCACAATGAAAAATTTATACTTAGATAACGACATTGATAAATTGTATTCAGCCCCAGCGGGGCAGTATATTTATAGAAAATTAAGTGTATTTTGTATTCCGCTCCAGCGGAGCGAGATATTTATGACACTATAACTATTTTATAGCCTTTGAATTTCGGAAAATGTATTGAAGTCCAGCGGACAATAATAGCCTAATTTGCTACCGTACACAGTTTAAAAAAAATTATGGTCTGTACCGTAATGCAATGAAGGTCTGACCATAATTTTTTTTAAAACGAACTTACTCTTTTTTATTAGTGGTCAGACCTTCGTTCCACTACGGTACAGACCACTAATAAAAAAGAGTGTACGGTAACAAAATAGCCTAAAACTTATTTCAATTTTCTTTTTAAAGTAGAGAAATATTTTTTATATTTGCGTCCGTTATGATAAAACCCTACATAGTCGGCATTACAGGCGGAAGTGCCTCTGGAAAAACACTTTTTTTGAAAAGTCTTTTAGGAGCTTTCTCGCAAGACGAAATTTGCCTAATTTCGCAAGATAATTACTACAAGCCTCGTGAGCAACAGCCTGTAGATGAGAATGGTATCTCTAATTTTGATACGCCTCAATCTATTGATTTTCAGCAATATGCCCTAGATATAGCTTCTTTGGGCAGAGGCGAGCCTGTGCAAAAAGAAGAATATACTTTTAATAATGCAAATGTGCAGGCACGCAATTTGGTGTTTAATCCCTCACCTATTATTGTGGTAGAAGGTATTTTTGTCTTTTATTTCCCTGAAATATCACAACTTTTAGACCTAAAAGTTTTTATTGATGCACAAGAGCATATCAAACTCAAAAGACGCATTATTAGAGATAAAGAAGAACGTGGCTACGACCTAGAAGATGTACTTTACCGCTACGAAAAGCACGTTGCGCCCACTTACGCCAAATATATCAAACCCTTTAAACAAGATGCGGATATTATTGTACCCAATAATACCAATTTTAATAAATCTTTGGAAGTCCTTGTTGCTTATCTCAAAGGGAAAGTACCTAAAACAACTACACAAACTATTACGAATTAAAAATTACGAATTTTTTACGTAAGTTACAACAAGAAATAATACATAACAAATTGTGTAATAATACTTTGTATTCATTCACAATTCACAATTAAAAATTCACAATTACTTGTATGGTAAGTAAGTTTGCAGTAATTGGTTTGGGGCAATTTGGACGTTCTATTGCACGCACATTAGCACGTAGAGGTGCAGAGGTTTTAGCTATTGATAACGACCCAGACCACGTAGATGACCTCAAAGATGATGTAGCGTATGCTGTTGTCCTTGATGCTACTGACCAAAAAGCCCTTAAAGCACAAAATATTGAAGATATGGACGCTGTGGTGGTGGCTATTGGAGAGGATTTTGAAGCACTATTACTAACAACAGTAATGCTACTGGATTTGAAAGTAAAACGCATCATAGCACGAGCCGCCAATGCACAACAAAGGCGCATTTTGGAGAAAATGGGAATAGAAGAGATTTTATCTCCTGAAGATGAAGTTGCCAAAACTGTGGCTGAAAACCTACTTAATCCTAGTGTGGGTGCATTTCTCCAACTTCCAGATAATTATGAAATTGTGGAAATAGACGTGCCACGAAAAGCAGCCAACAAACCTGTTAGAGAAATTCAATTAAGGGAAAAATACAATTTGAATCTTATTACCGTAAAACGTGCTTATGAAGAAGAAGTAAACGGAGAGGTTAAAATAGTAGAACATATCATAGGAATTCCCACACCTGACACTATTTTATACGAAAGTGATACTATCATTATTCTTGGAAAAGTACAAGATGTTGAGAAATTTACAAGTATGAATAAATAATATAATTGTGAATTGTGAGTTTTTGTATTAACTCACAATTCATAACTCACAACTCACAACTCAAAATGATACGCCTTCTTACCATAGAACTGCTTAAAATACGTAATTACCGCACTTTTTGGGTGATTTTTTCACTTTATGCGGTTGCGCTTACTTTGCTAATGTGGATACTCTATGGATTTACTAACCAAATGGAAGGAAAAGTAGGATTTACCGCTTTCACTATTTATAGTTTCCCTGATGTGTGGTACAACACTACCTATTTTGCATTATTTTTACGGTTTCTGATTGGGTTTCTAATGATTATTTTAGTTAGTAACGAATTTTCATACAAAACAATTAGACAAGGCATTATTGATGGATTGAGCAAAGAAGAATGGATTTTAAGCAAGATTTTACTAGCTCTTTTTTTGAGTACAGTTGCCGCAGGAATAGTATTTTTGATAGCAGGTACATTTGGGTTAGTTAGCTCTAAATCAAGTGATTATGAATATTTTTTTAAATACATTTCTTATATTCCTACTTATTTGTTAGAGGTTTTTGTTTATCTGATGTTTGCATTTATGGTTACAATGTTCCTCAAACGCTCTGGGCTTAGTATGATTATTGTCCTTTTTTACTCGTTTTTTGAGTGGTATTGGGTGATTAAATTCAAGTCTGAAGGCATAGAGAAAGGCGTAGGAAAATATTTACAAGAAGAAGACCATTGGGCTTTAAACAAATTTCCTTTCAATACCCCTCTTGACCTGACTAATCCGCCTTTCAAAAAATATGGTGTTATCCTCAATTTTGATGCAGATATTACACTTGTGCAATGCCTACCCGCACTAGGTTATAGCCTGCTTTTTGGCGCAATAGCGTATTTTTGGCTGAAAAGTAGAGATATTTAATTTTTAGTGTGTAGTGAATAGTGAAATAGTGAAATAGTGTGTAGTGAATAGTGGAATACATTATTTACGACAAAAAACACTATACACTATTTCACTACTCACTATTTCACTACTCACTATTTCACTACTCACTAAAAAAAGATGTTTTTTTCTATTATTATTCCCATTTTCAACCGCCCAGACGAGTTAGACGAACTTTTGCAAAGCCTTACTTTGCAGAAATTTGATGCTAAAAATGATGCTAAAAACATTCGTTTTGAGGTGATTATTATTGAAGATGGCTCTACCAACAAAGCAGATATTATTTGCCAAAAATACCAAACGCAACCCAATAATAACTTAGATATAAAATATTTTTACAAGGAAAATACTGGTCAAGGATTTTCTCGTAATGTTGGTTTTGAGAAAGCTACAGGTGATTATTTTATTGTTTTTGATTCTGATTGCATTATTCCTTCCAATTATTTACAAACAGTCTATGACTTTCTACAAATCAATTATTTAGATGCTTTTGGAGGTCCTGATGCTGCTCACGAAAGTTTTACGCCTGTGCAAAAAGCCATTAGTTATGCTATGACTTCTCTTTTTTCTACTGGAGGCATTAGAGGAAATAAAAATTCTGCAGAAAAATTCCGCCCTCGTAGCTTTAATATGGGTATTTCACGCAAAGTTTGGGAAACTACCAAAGGCTACAAAATCACGAGAATGGGAGAAGATATTGAGTTTAGTATTCGTATTGAAAAAGCAGGTTTTAAGACTGGGCTAATTGCAGAAGCGTTTGTCTATCATAAAAGACGTACTGATTTTTCACAATTCTATAAGCAATTACATTTTTTTGGGCGTGGACGCATCAATATACGCAAATTTTTCCCTGACGAATTAAAGTTAGTACATTTATTTCCTGCTGTTTTTGTACTTTATTTGTGTTTGTCGCCTTTTCTTTTGATTTTTTCAGCAAAATTATGCTTGATACATTTTTTTACTATTCTTTTTTATTTTGCAGTAATATTTTTTGATGCCCTAAGGAAAACCAAAAATTTGAAAGTTGCTTTTTTGAGTATTTTTGCTGTTTTTATTCAATTATCAGCGTATGGAATAGGTTTTTTGAAAGAAACTTTAGCATTATTTATGAAAAGCTAAATTCATAAGTAATGCAATTTTAGTTTATAGTTTGAATTTCGGCATAAAAATTATTATGAGAGTTGTTTAGTTGCTTTGTAATACTTCCACAAGGCACGCAGATGACACAGATTAGACTGATTTTTACAGATAAAAATCAGTGTTTATCCGTAAAATCCGTGTTATCAGCGTGCAAAACATATCAAATTATAGCCAACTAAACAACTTTAATGAATAAAAAAACCAACAATAGTACATATTGTTGGTTTTTTGTTTTATTTATGAAGATTATTTTCTTCCTTTTTTACCTTTTTTAGGTGTAACGGTAGGTTTTACTTCTTCTTTTTTCTCTTCAATTATGAGTGCAGATGCTTTTGAATCATCTTTCATAATATCTTCACTAAAGCCTGCTTTTTCAATATAACGAATTCTATTTCTCAACAAAAATTCATCATACGCAACTTTAAAAGTAGTTACTTCTGGTTGCATAGCAATTGCTTGCTCGTGGCAACGGATAGCATCTTGTAAAAGTTTGTGTTCTTCAAAAACTCGTGCTTGTGTCAATTTATCAAGTGCCGTTTCTGCTTCTCCAATTTCTTTCAAATCTTGCGCTACTGATTTGTAGTGGGCATCATCTTTACTTAAAAGTCCAACGTGATAAGCAGTAACATCACCTTTTTTGAAGGTTTCAACATTTTTTGATACACTGATTACCCAACTTGGCTCATATTTAAACTTCAATTTTGTCAAATCAATTTTAACTGATTCTTCTTTTGTTTCAAATCTTGCTACTTCTTTGTTGGTCATATCCAAAACAGATACAAAGTAAGTATCAAATTTCTCAACACCTGCGTTTTTTTCTGGGTTTGGATAAAAATGCAATACAAACTCACTCCCATCATACATTGCATTTGCTTCTTTTACTTGTTCTGCATTTTCAGACAAAGGAAAATAAGCAAATACATTTCCAAGAACAATATCACGTTTTACAGACCCTGTGATAGAGCTATATTTACGGTGATTTTTGTTAATATCCACTTTATCCGCCTTAGACATCTCGCCAGCTACATAATTAGCATATTTTGAAGTGATAGAGGCAGAACCACCTACTTTGCCCGCAAGGTCACTTATTTTGTAGTCGCCTGCTTGTTTTAGCTCAATAGTACGACCGTTTTTGTGCATCAGCCCAACATAACCTTTGTCAGGGACGTTGATGAGGTCTTTGTCTTGTAGTTGGCTACCAGCCCAAAGTCTCTTTGCGGGATTTTTCTGTACTACATTTCCGTTGCTTGCCATCACCTTAAACACGTAATCTTGTGCTAGGGAAGCAGTTGCGCTAAGTGCCACAAATGACAAACCTAGTACAAATTTTTTGAAAGTTTTAGTTGAATTGCTCATATTTAGTTATCTGATAGAATTCTGAATAAATAATTTTAGTATTTGTTATGAATAATAGGCTAAATAATATACCTAAAATATCGTGCCAAACTTTTGATTTATAGTGTTTTATAGAAAATATTTTTATCTACAACATTGATACGGAATAACAGCTAAAAGTAACTAAATAATTTTGAATTGTGAATTATAAATTTTGAATGAATACAAAACATAAAATAAATACACAAATCACGAGTAAAATTATTGTTTTCTTTCTAAGACTTCATCAATCATACCATATTCTTTTGCTTGTTCAGAGCGCATCCAATAATCTCTATCAGAATCCGCTGTGATTTTTTCCATTGTTTGTCCTGTGTGTTGCGCCAAAATCTCATAAAGTTCTACACGAAGCTCCAAAATTTGATTAGCTGTAATTTCAATATCAGAGGCTTTTCCGCCAATGCCACCAAGTGGCTGGTGAATCATTACTCTTGAGTGTTTTAGTGCAGCACGTTTGCCTTTTTTACCACCTGCAAGAAGTACCGCACCCATAGATGCCGCCAAGCCTGTGCATATAGTTGCTACGTCTGGACGTACAAACTGCATCGTATCATAAATGCCAAGACCAGCATAGACAGAGCCACCTGGACTATTGATATACACTAAAATATCACGTTTTGAGTCCACAGATTCTAAGAAAAGAAGTTGCGCTGTAACGATATTAGCTATATAATCATCAATTCCTGTTCCTAAAAATATGATTCTATCCATCATCAAACGAGAAAAAACATCAAGCACAGAGCCACGTTTTTCACGTTCTTCAAAAATGTTGGGAGTCATACCTGTTGGCATACCAAAAGGCGTTTCTGCTGTACCAAAAGGGTTTCCAAAGGGATTGCCTAG
>JANYGM010000231.1 GCA_025362415.1 bacterium | reverse complement strand
GGCTTTAAATTTGTTTTTGTAGATGATTTTGCGTTCTGATTGTCGTGTTGCTTTCGCATTTTGGGCAACCGCAAGGGTTGCCCCTACATTAAATACAAATATTCTTCAAAACCCCTACAAGATAAGGCCCCGAAGGGGAGTAATACAAATACACTTTTAAAAATGAAACAAATGAAAAAAAATATTTTTGCTTTCTCGTTTATTTTGCAAATAGTCTTTGCAATGGCTTCTAACCAAGTTTTTGCACAAAAAGCGGCTTATCTTATCTTTGAAAAAGGTGGCAAAACTTCTTCTTACGAAAAACTACTCCAAGAAGCGCAAAAAGCAGATATTATTCTGTTTGGAGAACTTCACAACAACCCTATTTGCCATTGGTTGCAGCTAGAACTTACCAAAGATTTGCACCAAACCAAAAAAGAAAATTTGATTTTGGGCGCAGAAATGTTTGAAGCTGATAATCAGTTAGTTATTAATGAATTTACTAAAAATTATATCAAAGAAAGCAACTTTTTGAAAGAATGTAAACTTTGGGACAACTATACCACAGACTACAAACCGCTGGTAGAGTTTGCCAAAGAAAATAAATTAAGTTTTGTTGCTACTAATATTCCACGCCGTTATGCCGCAATGGTGTCAAAAGACGGTTTAAAAGCACTTGACAAACTGGAAAATGAAGCTAAAAATTATATTGCACCTTTGCCAATTACAGTAGATTTAACACTTTCTGGTTATGCGAATATGCTACAAATGATGGGTGGAGGTAATGCAAAAGGTGAAACTTTTATCTACGCACAAGCTATAAAAGATGCGACAATGGCATATTTTATCAATAAAAATCTTACAAAAGATAAAAATTCAGATAAAAAAGCAGCAAAAACTTTCTTGCATTATAACGGTAGCTATCATTCTGATGATTTTCAGGGCATTATGTGGTATCTTTTAAAAGCAAACCCAAACCTCAAAATCCTCACTATTTCATCAACAGAACAAGCGCAAATGCAGAAAATAGAAGATAAAAACAAAGATAAAGGCAACTTTATTCTTATTACTCCTGAAAGTATGACAAAAACTTATTAGTTGTGAGTTTTCAGTTGTGAATTGTGAGTTGAAATACAGTTTTATAACGAAAATTCAAAATTCCTAATCCAAAATTCCTAATTCAAAATTTATGAAATCAAAACATCAAGCAAAACAAAAGCAAAAATCAGTCATACTCTCTCCTACGGTCTATATTAAGACAAAAACCAAAGATTTGCCTTATGGCATTTGCTATTCTACGTATGACGAATACCATAATGAAAGCAACTCTGGACTGGATACGGTCATTGTCAGCAGAATAATGCCAAGTGGGAAACTCATTGTGGGTATGTATTTGATGGATTTGTACTGTTTAGGCATAAAAAATACCGTTTTTAAATTTGCTATGACCACAGACGAATTTAACGAATTTGTGGAAATGGTACAAGAACAAGAACGCAGAGATTTTTTTGAAATAGAACCTTCAATGGCTGCTAACCTTATTTTTGGTGGACTTGATTATGCAGAACAATTAGGTTTTAGACCTGAAAAAGACTTTGCAATCACCAAATATATTATAGATGAAGACCTCATAACAGAAGATATTGATAACATTGAGTTTGGGCAAAATGGCAAACCAATGTTTATACAAGGTCCTTATGATAATGTTAAAAGTGTTTTAGCAACACTCAACAAAAATGTAGGTGAAGGAAATTATGAATACGTAATGATGCTTGGTAAAGATGATGGTTTTGAGTTTCTTGATAGTGATTTCAATGAATATTTTGATCAAGATGATGATGACGAGGATTTTGATGATGTGGAAGTCGTGGAAGATAAAAAATAACTTAATCTTTTTGTTTAAAATCCCTTGTTTAGAGTAAAAATAATTTCTGGCAACATTTTTGCCATAGAAAACTTATGAAAAAAATTGATGTACTTATCCTAAAAGCACTTGTAGGTCCGCTTATTTTGACTTATTTTGTGGTTGTCTTTTTGTTGCTTTTGCAGTTTATGTTGAGCTATGTAGAAGATTTTATTGGTAAAGATGTAGGGCTTTTTGTGTTTTTAAAGATGATTGGGTTTTTCTCTCTCACGCTTACGCCAATGGCTTTGCCGCTTGCTGTGCTACTTTCGTGCCTTATTACTTTTGGGAATTTGGGTGAGCATTTTGAACTTACTGCCATAAAAAGTGCAGGTGTTTCTTTGATACGTGTACTTTTGCCCTTGGGTGTGCTTGCTGCATTTTTGTCTGTTTTTACGTATTGGTTTAGTGATAGAGTTGTGCCGTTTGCCAATTTGAAGGCTTTTAGCACACTTTATAATATCAGAACTACAAAAGCAGCCTTAAATCTCAAAGAAGGCTCTTTTTATACAGGAATGCCTGGTTATAGCATTAAGGTAGATAAAAAATTTCCTGATGGAAAAACCCTCAAAGGAATGACTATCTACAATCACGCAGAACACGTAGGCAACAAAGAAGTGATTTTGGCAGATTCTGGGCTGATGTACACTACAGATGATGGCAATTTTTTGGTAATGGATTTGCATAGGGGCAATATTTATACAGACGGAAAAGGCACAGATAAGCCCGCACAACTCACCAGACACGAGTTTAAGCGGGCTAAAATGCGTTTTGATATGTCTTCTTTTGATACAAAAGATATAGGAGAAAATGCTTTTATGTATCATAGAATGATGAAAAATAATCAGGAATTGCACGAAGACGTGGATTCTATGATAAAGAGATATGATATACAAACAAAAATGTATGTAAGAGATGTGTCTTTTTTTCATACATATTTCAATGCAGAAAAGAAAAACCTTCCTTATATTCCCTATGAGCAGCTTCCTAACACGAAAAAAACTGAAAAAAAAGATACATCAAAAGAAGTGTCAAGCAGTTTTTTTAAAAATATGATTAGAAAAGATAGTAGCAAAAAAGAAAATATCAACAAAGAAAATATCAAGAAAGACACTATAAAAAATGCTACAAAAGATACAAATAACTTGGATAAATATCATTCAAAAAATACTCCACAGGACATTGTAAGCATAAATAATCAAAAAAATACTCAACAAAAAAGTGAACTAAAACAAGATAGTTCTCAAAAATATACGCCAACTACTTCTAAAGGACAAATACTCATTTCTCCTGATATTTCTAAAATAAAAGTAACAAAACTTGCTGATTCTCTTTGGAAAGTGCCTTTTGATAGTGTCCATACAATGGAAATTATTAGTGCTGCTAATCAAAAAGCAAGTGATATAAGAAATTTTTTTCAGCCTAAAAAGGCAAGTTTGATGGAAGCGCAAAAAGAAATTTCTTTGATTGATATAGAAATTCACCGCAAATATTCTGTTGCTTTAGCGTGTTTTTTGATGTTTTTGATTGGTGCGCCTTTGGGTGCTATTATCAAAAAAGGTGGTCTGGGAGTTCCTACACTTATTTCTGTCTTCTTTTTTATTTTATACTATGTTTTTACAATGACAGGGGAGAAGTGGAGCAAAGAAGGGGTTACCCCTATTTGGATAGGAATGTGGATGGCTGATGCAATACTTCTTGTTATTGGACTTTTCTTACTAAATCAAGCTCGTAATGATTCTCGTGTGTTTGACAAAGATGTTTATGTGCAGATTTTTAGGAAAATAAAATCATCTTTTCAAAAGAAAACTTAATCAATTACGAATTAACAATTACAAATTACGGTAAATATAACGTAATTTGTAATTGTTAATTCGTAATTGATTTTTACTCGTGATAATTAAATGTTTTGTAACCACCTGCTTGCAGGTATTCATCACGCCTAAAAAGCACCAAATCAGCTGCAACCATTTCTTTTACAAGCATTGGAAGGGTATATTTAGGAATCCAGCCAAGTTGTTTATTTGCTTTTGTTGGGTCGCCAATAAGTAATTCTACTTCTGTTGGGCGGAAATAGCGTTTATCAATAGCTACAACTTCTTGCCCTACTTGGAGTTTAAAATCAGGATTATTTACTTTGCTAATCACGCCTATTTCGTCAATTCCTTCCCCACTAAACGTAACCTCTGCCCCAATTTCTGCAAATGCCATACGCACAAACTCACGCACATGTGTTGTTACGCCTGTTGCTATTACGTAATCTTCAGGTTTATCTTGTTGCAAAATAAGCCACATTGCCTCACAATAATCTTTTGCGTGTCCCCAATCTCTTTGTGCATCAAGATTCCCCAAATACACTTTATCCTGCAAACCAAGTGCAATTCTAGCCACAGCACGAGTGATTTTGCGTGTTACGAAAGTTTCACCACGCAAAGGACTTTCGTGGTTGAATAAAATCCCATTAACGGCATACATATTATAGGCTTCACGGTAGTTTACAGTAATCCAAAAACCGTACATTTTAGCTACTGCATACGGAGAACGTGGGTAAAATGGCGTTTTTTCAGATTGTGGAACTTCTTGTACAAGTCCGTAAAGTTCTGATGTTGAGGCTTGATAAATGCGGGTTTTTTCAGACATTCCGAGTAGGCGTACTGCTTCCAAAATACGCAAAGTGCCTATTCCGTCCACGTTGGCGGTATATTCTGGTGTATCAAAACTAACTTTTACGTGAGACATTGCGCCTAAGTTATAAATTTCGTCTGGCTGACATTCTTGTATGATACGAATAATGTTGGTAGAGTCTGAAAGGTCACCATAATGCAATTTAAAGCGAACATTTTTCTCGTGTGGGTCTTGATAAATTCCATCAATACGGTCTGTATTAAGAAGTGAGGAACGGCGTTTTACGCCGTGAACCATATAACCTTTATCTAAAAGCAATTGTGCCAAATAAGCTCCATCTTGCCCTGTAATTCCTGTAATAAGTGCGACTTTCATTCTTTAAATTGTAAATTGTGAATTATGAATTGAATACATTTGTTTTTGTACAGTATTCTTCACAATTCAGCATAAGATTATTATAAATTTTGGGCAAATTTAGCTTTTTTTAACAAAAAATAAAATTTTAAGAAAAAATACCTTAATTTTGCCCAAGTTATTATTTTTTAAAACCTGCCTTAAACTTACTAATGGATAACCAACAACACGAAATCCTCAATGATGAGGTAGACTTATTAAGCACACTCAAACGTGTATTAAATGCGCTTCAAACACGTATAAAATGGCTTATTTTGTTTTTGATTATTTCAATAATAGTGGCTATGACACTATCTTTTACGGTAGTTTTACCAATATACAAAGGGGTAATGGTCATTAAACCTCGTTTTTTGACAACTGGCGAGCTTTCTTCTATTGCATTTCCTCTGACAGCATCTATAAAAAGTGATAGAGATACGCTTGTAAGTAAAGTTTTGGGTATAACACTCAAAGAAGCAGAAAGTCTTAGTGATATTAGCGTAAAATCTCAAGTGGATAGTGTTACTGTACTGGTGAGTGTTGATGCAGAAAGTAAAGCTATTTTTAATGACAAAATGCAACAAAATTTAGTTGATTTCTTTCAAAATAGTAAATATGCAAGCAAACTAAAAGGATTGACTTTGGAACGCAAAAAAGCAAGATTAGCAACGTTAGAAGCAGAAATAAGCCGTTTGGACACGCTCAAAAAGAGGTTAGAAACAGGCAAATTATCTGGTATGCTGATGTCTGGGAGTGATTTATATAGGACAAGTTTAGATTTAACTAATGAAATAACAGCCATTAAGCAATATTTAGAAGAAAAGGAAGATATTGATGTAGTAAGTAGTTTTGCTTATACAGATAAAGCAAGTAATTTCAAACACTCTACAATGCTATTGGCAGGTATTGCGTTGGGGATTATTGCTTGGTTGTTGCTGGTGGTTATTTTAGAAATTAAGATAATGCTTGCAAAATTAAAAGATAAATAGTAAGTAATTGTGAATTTTTAATTGTGAATTGTGAATGAATACAAAATGCTTATAATCAGTTGATTGTATATTTTTTTGACATTAGCATAACATAAACTAATTAGAGAAACCTACTTAATTTATGGCGTTTATAATACAAAATAAAAGTAAAATAGTTCCAAAAACTGAATAAAAACTTAATTTTCAACTAATTTTTTATTTATTTTTGTATATTTGCGTTATTAAGCAATTTTAATGCTTAAAATCTACAAAATTAGTATCAAAAAATATTATCAAAAATAAAAATAAGCTAAAAAACAGCATCAAAATATAATGGGAAGAGCATTTGAGTTTCGTAAAGAGCGTAAATTTAAGCGTTGGGGACAAATGGCTAAAATTTTCACTCGCATAGGCAAAGATATAGTAATGGCAGTCAAAAGTGGCGGCGGCAATCCTGATACAAATTCTCGTTTGCGTGCGCTTATCAATAATGCCAAAGCGGCAAATATGCCAAAAGAAAACGTAGAAAGAGCTATCAAAAAAGCTACTTCAAAAGAGCAAGAAGATTATAAAGAAGTCGTTTATGAGGGTTATGGACCTCACGGAATAGCTATTTTGATAGAAACTGCCACAGATAACCCTACTCGTACTGTTGCGAATGTACGTAGCTACTTTATGCGTGGAGGTGGTACGCTTGGCACAACAGGCTCACTAGATTTTATTTTTGAAAGAAAATGTGTCTTTAAAATAGCTAAAGCAGCTTTTGATGCAGAAGAGTTAGAACTAGATTTGATAGATTTTGGAGCTGATGAAGTTTTTGCTGATGAAGATGAAATAATGATTTATGGTGCTTTTCAAGATTTTGGGAAAATCCAGAAAGCGTTAGAAGACAAAAAATGTGAGATAAAATCAGCAGAATTTGAGCGTTTGCCACACGACACAAAAGAACTCTCGCCAGAACAAATGGCAGAAGTAGAAAAACTGATTGACAAATTTAATGATGATGATGACGTACAAAATGTCTTTCATACAATGAGATAAAAATCAATTACGAATTATCAATTATGAAAAATACAAATTCATCATTTTCCGTAATTCGTAATTGATAATTCGTAATTGATAATTCGTAATTGATAATTCGTAATTGATAATTCGTAATTGACCTTCGTAATTGACCTTCGTAATTGAAATAAAAAAATATGGAAAATGGCAATATTTATAGTTTGTTGGAGATTATGGAGCAAAAAATTCAGTTGCTTTCAGAAAAATATGCCCTTTCACAGGTAGAACTTGGTATGGTGAGGGAAGAGAATACAGAATTAAAAGGATTTGTCAAAAAACAAAATGCACAAATAAATAATTTTCAAAATCAGTATAAAATCAGTAAAATAGTAGCAAAAATAGCACCAGATGCCAAAGAAGCAGCAGAGTTAAGAGATAAATTAGACGAATATATCAACGAAACAGAAAAGTGTATCACGTTTTTGAGTAAATAGTTTTTTTGAATTAGTAATTATGAATTAGTAATTATGAATTAGTAATTATGAATTAGTAATTATGAATTAGTAATTATTACTATTTCAAATATTTAGCAAAATTAGCCATCATTTTAAAGTAGAATTAGAATTGTATTTAATTCACAATTCCTAATTCCTAATTCACAATTAAAAAAATGTATAACCAAGTTCTTTCCATAAACCTTAAAATTGCTGATAGAGAGTACCCTATGCAAGTAGAGATGCAGGAAGAGGAGAAATTACGCATTGTGGCAAAGGCTATCAACGAAAAACTCAAAGACTATAAAAATGAATTCAATATCCAAGATAAACAAGATTTACTTGCTATACTTGCCATTGACTTGATGATGAGCAAATTAGCAGTAGAAACAGAAATGGAAGAGCTAAAAAAGGTTTTCCTTGCTAAAATCAGTAATATCAATCATACAATAGATACAATTATTTAAGTTTAATTAGTTTTTATATTCTCTAAAAGTTGTTTGTAATTCTTTTAATTAGAATTAAAATTACAATTATTTCAACTTTGTACGTTTTTGGGCGTGTGCAAAATATTTCATATATAACACAAATCACCAAAATAATAAAATGGGAACAGAAATTTATATTATTATTACCGCAATTTTCTCGCTTGTAGCAGGAATTGCCATAGGGCGTTTTTTACTTCTCAAAATATTTTCTACCAGAGAAGAGGAGCTAAAATCACGAGGCGACAATATCCTCAAAGATGCTACTGCAAAGGCGGAAATTCTTAAAAAAGAAGCAGAATTAAAAGCAGAAACAATCAGAAAAGAAAAAGAACTTTCTGCAAAAGAAAACTTTTTGCAACTCAAAACTAAACTTGACCAAGAGAAAATTGAGTTTGAAAATGAAGCAAATAAGAAGAAAAATCTTATCATTACCAACGAAAATAAGGTAAAACAAAAAGAAATTTTACTCAATAAAAGTCAAGAACAAATCAAAAAACGTGAAACTGAACTCACACAAGCAGAGGAGCAGACACAAGCACAAAAAGATATTTTTATCAAAAAACAGCAGGATTTAGAGAAAGCTCATTCTCAACATTTGGAGGCTTTGGAGAAAGTTGCGGGGCTTTCTGCAGAAGAAGCAAAAAATGAACTTGTTGAAAACCTAAAAGCAGAAGCCCAAACTCGTGCTGCCAACTACATCAAAGATATGATGGAAGAGGCTAAAAGCACCGTTACTAAACGTGCCAAAAAACTCGTTATTGAAACTTTGCAACGTACTGCCACAGAACACGCTATTGAAAATAGTGTTTCTATCTTTAATATTGAATCTGATGAGGTAAAAGGTAAAATTATTGGTCGTGAGGGACGAAATATTAGGGCGTTGGAACAAGCAACAGGTGTGGAAATCATTGTTGATGATACGCCAGAGGCTATTATTATCTCTGGTTTTGACCCCGTTAGACGTGAAATTGCTAGACTTTCTTTGCACCGTTTGGTACAAGATGGACGTATTCACCCTGCTCGTATTGAAGAGATTGTAGCTAAAACTCAAAAGCAAATAGAAGACGAAATCATTGAAATAGGCGAAAGAACAGCTATTGATTTGGGTATTCACGGTCTGCACCCAGAACTTATTAAACTGGTGGGACGTATGCGTTTTAGGTCTTCGTATGGTCAAAATCTTTTGCAACACTCACGAGAAGTAGCTAATCTTTGTGCTATCTTAGCAGCAGAATTGGGCTTAAATGTAAAATTAGCTAAACGTGCAGGACTTTTGCACGACATTGGAAAGGTTGTTCCAGACCAACCAGAACTTCCTCACGCTATTTTGGGTATGGAACTTGCACTCAAATACAAGGAACACCCAGAAGTTTGTAATGCTATTGGTGCGCATCACGACGAGATAGAAATGACTTCTATTTTGTCGCCTATTATTCAAGTTTGTGATGCCGTTTCTGGCTCACGTCCAGGTGCAAGACGAGAAATGGTAGAATCTTACATCAAACGACTAAAAGAATTAGAAAGTTTGGCAACAAATTTTAGTGGGGTTTTGAAATGTTATGCTATTCAAGCAGGTAGAGAACTTCGTGTTATTGTTGATGCTGAACACATTACAGATGAACGTGCAAGTATGCTTTCATTTGAAATTGCACAGAAAATAGAAACTGAAATGCAATATCCAGGGCAAATAAAAGTTACTGTTATCAGAGAAATGAGAGCCGTAAGTTTTGCGAAATAAAAGCCTTTTCCAATTACGAATTATCAATTACGAATTACGAAAAATACAGAAAATATCCCAAAATGGTACTTTGCTATTTTGGGATATTTTTATATTAAAAGCCACTTACTTGGATAACGACATTGATAAATTGTATTCAGCTCCAGCGGAGCGAGATATTTATAACAGTATGATTGTTTTTATAGCCCTTTGATTTATCAAGGATTACGAAAAAAATAACAAATTAACAATGTCGTTATCTAACTACTGCGAAAGTTGATAAACTTCTGGCAAATTTCTGCCCAAATTATCATAATCTAAGCCAAAACCAACAATAAATTTGTTAGGGATATTTATACCTATATAATCTATTTTGATGTCTTTTTTATAGGCTTCGGGCTTAAAAAACAGCGTTGCAAAGCGTAATTCTTTGACATTGTAGCTTGCAAATGAGTTAGTAAGCTCAAAAACAGTATTTCCAGTATCTACAATATCTTCAATAACAATCACTGTTCTGCCTGTTAGGTCTTGGTTGATGCCAATAAGGTGCTTTACTTCATTGGTTGAGGTCATTCCTTCATAGGAAGAAGTTTTTATAAAACATACTTCACAAGGATTTTTGTAGTGTTTCATAAAATCACCTACGACCATAAAAGCACCATTCAAAACCCCCACGAAAACAGGAATTTCATCAGGGAAGTCTGCCATAATCTGGCTTGCCATTTTGGATATTGCAAGGTCTATTTCTTTTGCTGAAATGAAGGGAACAAAGTATTTGTCGTGAATTTTGATTTGCATTTTTTTGGAGGAGAAGAAATTAACTTGTTGTTATTCATTATTAGTATAACTGTTTGATTATCATTTGTTTTAATTGGCATATTTTTGCAAAAGGTCAATGATAATTTCTTCATTATTA
>JANYGM010000213.1 GCA_025362415.1 bacterium | reverse complement strand
TGCTGTTACGACTACGAAAGTAGATAACGTAGAAAAACTATGGACAAGCGTTTTGATGATGCCAACAAACATGTTGATACTTTACTTTATGTGATGTTGGGCATTATGGGTGGCACTTTTGGGCTGATTGGTTTTGTGATTTGGGACAGACGAGCGTCTGTAAAACCTATCTTAGAACAAAATGCAACACTCAAAAAAGAAATTGAACAACTTGCCCAAAGAGAACTAAGACACGAAGAAGCAGTTGCCAAAAATTTCAAGAAAATACTTGAAAAATTCCCTGACTTAGCTGGATTAACATAGCAACTAGAGATATTAAATAAATTAAAAAATATTTGGATAATAAAGATAGTTTGGTTATGTTTGAGTTAAATTTATTTTTTATAATTCTATAATTTTAAAAAAGTGGTTGCAAAATCACATAAAAGTACAACTAAAACAGAAACAGTTAAAAGAAAACAGCCTTAAGTATTTTTGTAAATTTCTGCTGCTGCTAGGAAACTTTTTACACTAAAATTAATAACAAATGAAATTAGCATTAAAAATTTTAGGAATAATATTAGTGGTTTTTATCACTTTTGCTTTTTATAAAAAATATCAAAGCTCTAAAAAGAAAGAATTGATAGGTTCAATATTGAGTGACCGTTTACAAAAAGAAGAAACTGAACTTAAAAAAAATAAAGTTGATTGTGAGAGGTCAGTTTTATTTGATGGAAATAATTTTTGTTTTCCTAAAATTAAAGAATGGAAAGAATGTAGAACTGATGAAAACCTAAAAGCTCATGTAAATACTTTAGAATGGAATAATAAAATCCTAAGTTGCTACATTCCAACTGAATTTTACGAAAACTCAAAAGCTGAAAAAAAAGTAAGTTATCCAATAGTTATTTTGTCAATTCAAGATATGCTTATTGGAAGAGAATCTGACGAGAGCACTTTAACAATGGTTTTTACAGGTATGAAGAATGCTTATAAAATTCAAGATTTTAAAACTGTTGAAGAACAACTTAAAAAGAAAGGAAAAACATTTACAAAACCCGTTTTATTTGACAGTTATGAAATTTCAATTAAAGCAAAAACTTGCGTGGTGGTTAGGTCATCAAACCGAGATGGCGA
Source organism: bacterium (assembly GCA_025362415.1). Lineage (GTDB taxonomy): Bacteria > Bacteroidota > Bacteroidia > Cytophagales > Thermonemataceae > JANYGM01. Next base: position 5,494 of record JANYGM010000213.1, on the reverse strand, counting down.
AATAGTTAATGAAATTTCATTTAATAGTATTATAGACTTAAAAAAAAGAATTATGACATTAAGTTTTCATCAAGGAATTGGAAATGATTTTCAGTACAGTAAGATGAAACTTGAAAATGAACAAATTGTAAAAAAAATAATAGAAGCAAATTAAATATTTTGCGAACTAGCAGTTGCTTAGTATAAACAATATAAACAATAATAAATAAATGGAATATATCATTGGAATAACTATAATAATTGTTGTAATTTACTTTATTATTAACTCTAAAAAAGCAGAGGAATCTCAATTCATTCTGACAGATGAGTTCAAAGACATATTGGAAATTTTACAGAATACTAATGAAAGTTTATTTATTACAGGAAAAGCTGGAACAGGAAAATCCTCACTACTTAAACATTTTATAAAAAACACGAATAAAAAATTAGTTATTCTTGCACCAACAGGCATTGCCGCTTTAAATGTTGGAGGGCAGACAATTCATTCTTTTTTTCGTTTTCCACCATCCATTATAACTGAGAACCAAATACAGCGTGATTATGTGAGAGCTGAACTATTTAAAAATCTACAAATGGTAATTATTGACGAGGTTTCTATGGTAAGAGCTGACTTAATGAATGGTATAGACATTTCGTTACGTAAAAACAGAAATAGATTGAATGAACCATTTGGCGGAGTACAAATGGTTTTTATTGGAGACCTATTTCAACTTCCACCAGTTGTTATGGACAAAGACAAAGATTATTTTATAAATATGTTTGGTGGAGAGTACTTTTTTGACGCTTCCGTTTTCAAAACGTACAAATATCATTTTAAGGAACTCTCAACAATATTTAGGCAGTCCAATGAACAACCTAAATTCAAAACTATGCTTAACAACATTAGAAATAATGAAGTTCAATTTGAAGATATGGCATTACTTAACTCCAGACACAAGAACAACGCAGGTGAACAAGACAACTCAATATTTCTGACAACAAGACGGAATATTGCAAGAAATATCAATAAGAATAAACTTGAAAATCTGGAAGGTGAAAAATTTACATATTTAGGCACTCTATTAGGAAAATACTTAAAACTTAAAGAGGAAGAAGAAGATAAATTGGAGGATAAACTGCCTGCCCCCTACAAATTAGAACTTAAAAAAAATGCTCAAATTATGATGCTTAAGAATGATAGTGGAAAAAGGTGGGTTAATGGAAGCATTGGAAAAGTAGAAAAGCTTGAAAAAGATGCAATAATAATAAATATTGAAGGAAATAAATATAAAATAGAAAAAGAAAATTGGAATGAAGTTGAATACATACTAAATACGGAAACGAAAAAAATTGAAGAACAGATAATTCCAGGGTTTTCTCAATTTCCTTTACAATTATCTTATGCTATGACAATACATAAAAGTCAAGGCAAAACATTTGATAAAATTACAGTTGATGTTGGAGCAGGTGCATTTGCTCACGGGCAAATTTATGTGGCATTGAGTAGATGTAGAACTCTTGAAGGAATTATTTTAAATAATCCAATAAAGAATAATGATATTATAGTTGATCCAAGAGTTGTAGAATTTTATAAAACCAAATCTATTCCCAAAAGCAACAAAGTAAAATCTAGCATACTACCAAATAAACTTTCTATCAAAGAAGAGTTGATTACAGCTGTAAATAACGGGAACAGAATTAAAATACTCTATGAGAATTCTAATGGTGAAGCAAGCGAAAGAACTTTAAGTAACCTTCAACTCACGAATGATTTTAACGAATTTGGCTATGATAAACAACACATAAAGGCATTTTGCCATTTACGAAATGAAGAGCGTAGTTTTAAAATAGACAGAATTAAGCAGATTGAAACTCTTAAATGAGCATATGAAAAGTGAAAAAAAGTGAATGAGTTCTAGTAATAACAAAAGCATAAGAGTTTTAACTAAACATAGTATAAATTTATGATGGATAATTTAAAATCTAAATCAGTATATGTAATTCTTGGAATTCTAATTTTGGCTCTCATTTTATTCAAAATGAACAAAAATAACGAATTAAATGATTTAAAAGTTGAGAAAAAATTATCAGAAGATATTCGTTTCAGTTTAAGATTAAGATTAGAGAAAGCAAATAGTATTGATGTATTCTGTAATGCTTTTAGTACTTTAATTCCATTTTTAGGTATCAACGAATTAGAGAAAATAGATTATGCTAACAAACTGATAAGGAAATGTGAAAATTCAGAACCATTGAGTGAAACACAAGAATTCATATTGAATTCTTTGGAAGTAGTAGAAAAAACAGATAGATCAAATCTATTTGGTTATTTAGCATATGTTTTTTACTTAGGATACGCTTCTGTAATCATTTTACTTTTTATCTTATTAAAACTTATTAAACAAATCAAGAATGAGGATACACGAAAAGCTTTCAAATTTTATCTTATTTTTTGTTTTATTGCCAACTTAGCATTCTTAGGTTATTATAATTCTGAATCAAAAGGGTTATATTATGGAAAATTATCTGATTGTACCAAGAAATTGTTCCAAGAAAAGGTACGAAAAGGAGTCTATAAATGATAGAAATTACTTGCGTTATAAAAACCTTTTTCCTGTGTTGTCAGGATTTTCCTCCTGACACCAAAAATGCGCTTTTAGATATTATTTTTCTGTTTTTTACTAAAAACATATCCCATTATTGCAAATATTCCAAAAATAATATGAGCAAAAAATAAAAGAATAAAGAAATTTTTTAAATTTATATTTGATGGGTTAGGACGGATTTTAAAGGCAATATACCAACCAATTATACCAATTATGCCACTTATTGCCCCCAGAAATATTCCAGACTGAATATTTGGTTTTAGTTTATTATTATCCCATAATTTTACATAGACCAAAACAAAACCAAATCCAATAATATAATGTAAAACCCACCCTAAGTAAGTTGCAAAGGTTTAAGAGTTGAAAAAAGGTCGTTGATAAGCATTGTGATAAGCTCAGGTTCACGAAAATTCTCCCCTGTTATTTCCGACACTAAATAACTAAAAATAGTCATTGCTGAAGTGGCAAGAATACCTGCGTATAATACTTTTTTAAATTCCATAGTATTCATATTTATTTAATAATTGTTTCTCTTTTTAGTGTGTGACGAAACTCATTCCAAGTAAAAATTATTGGAAGAGCCTTTACAATAATGGAAAAAGCATTAACTAGATATATTTGAGGATAGACTTCAAAATATAAGCATACGGAAGAATCAATGATTACCCAAATGGTAAATGCGACAATAATAGCATTTCTTGACCATAGTTGTTTCTCCTTAAAAGGATAACGAGCAATAAATGCCACTAAAATATAACAGCAGTAATTGTTCCGCCTAAAGAACCATAAACAAAAGCACGAAAACGGTCAGCCTCATAAGGAAATTGAGGATTGCGCCAAAAAATTTCGGCAAGCATTTTATTATAGGGACGAAATAATAAATTATCTCCATAAAGCCCAAAAACAATACCAAAACAAGCAAAAAGCAAACTACTATAAAAAAGCCACCTTTGCCAGAATAAAAAATGATTGTGATTAAAATGATTTTCCAAGAGAGTGCAAATTAAAGTGTTTGGGAGTTTTTTAACTCCAGTATTTCTTGTAAACAAATTTAAGTAATTAACGACCCGCCCTTAGTATAGAGTTTTCCTAATAATTTACATCATTCCCATATTTTTAAGTGTTTTTATAAGACTTTCCGTAGTTTAAGAGAAATCAAAATAAATTTCTCTTTTTGTCGTCTTAGCAATATGAAAACGAATTTTTATGGAATTTTATTATTTCAGTGTATAAATCTATGCAAAATGCGGTATAGCAATTTTTGTAAAATCCATAAATATCTTTTTCTGGGTCAACGGTGCGTGTTGTTAGTTCCACACCATTTATAATTAGCAAATCATCTGAATATTCTGCGCAAAATTCCACGCAATCCAACGGACTTATAAAATCTGCTATACCATTTTCATAAAACTCACAGTCGTACGTTTGAAACAAATAATTCATCATCATATTAGTATCTTTCGCACACGCATTTTCTACTACCATTTTTTTTAATCTCTCAAAAACTTTGAGGTGTTTAAAATCAGAGAAATTAAATAAGTAGTTTATTTCCTTTTCTGTCATTGCTGGTTGTTTTTTCTTCCCTTGTTTTTCTATTTCATTGAGTAAATCTATACAAAATGCTTTATAGCAATTTTTGCACAAATCATAAACATCTCCTTCTGGGTCAATAATATGTGTTGTTATTCCCATACTGTTTATAGCTAACAAATCATCTGAATATTTTTCATAAAATTCAAAACAATCAATCACACTTATAAAATCTGCTGGGTCATATTCATACAACGAACATTCCTGCAATTGAAACAAATATAATTGCAAACTATTAGCATCTTTCAGAGTCGCCTCTTCCAATACTATTTTCTTAAACCTCTTAAAAACTTTGAATTTTCTAAAATTAGATAAATTAAATAAGTCGTTTATTTCGTTTTGTGTCATTGTTGTTTGGTTTTTTTCTTATTTTTTCTTTGTTATGATTTGCTGCCTTTGAACTATAATTTTCTTGTTTTTTCTCGGACTTAGAAGAACAAGAAAAGAAAAAACAAATAAACACCAATAACGCAAATATTATAACTAACTTTTTCATAATAAAATTTAAAGATAAAAAATTGTGAATTTTATTGTAAGAAGGAAACTTTTAGCAACATAAGAGTTTAATTTCAATTTTCATAAATTATTTCATCATTAAATTTAACTTTTACGTCTATCCTGAAAATATTACGACCCTTAAATCCCCAATAAAATATAATTGCAAGAATTACGAATACAAGAAAATTCATTAGTTTCTTTTTTGAGTAACTTAGAAATAAAAGAAATGTAATAATAAAATAAATACAAATTATAAAATATAAATTATTTATTAAGCCTAAACCAAGAATAAGTAAAGCACTGATTAAAGCCCATAAAGTAGGTGATATAAGCAACCCAATCCAAATACCACAAAAAATATCCCAGCTATCAATGTTGAAAGTAAAAATTTTGTTAGAATTGAAAGTAAAAATCTTAGCTAGAATTGACTTACTCTCTGGATTATCTACTTCTAATATAGCAAATATAATTATCACAATATATACAACAATTCCTAACGCTGCATAAAGCAAATATTTACTTTCTTCACTTAATTGGCTTCTTTGAATTATCCAGATACCCCCATAAATACCCCCTAAAAACATTATTGAACCAATTATCAATGCTATTATATCTTTTGTATCTCTCATTCTTAATATGGAATTTTAGGTAAACTTAAATACTTTTTAAGCTTTTGTTTCTTCTTCTTCTTCTGACTCTTCGTTACCTATGCCTTTTGGATTTTTCCCATATTTATTTGTGCCTTTGTCACTGTCTGCGAAAAGCATCCAAAAAAAATAAAAAGGAATGAATTGATACCACCCACTATTTCCCCTATCATG
>JANYGM010000197.1 GCA_025362415.1 bacterium | reverse complement strand
TGTGTTCCAGTCGCAACATTATTATTATTGATTTTATCTATTATTTGGACACCAATTTTTTTATTGTTTTTGTTATTCAAAATTTCCAAGCGTTTTTGATTGGCTTTTGTGGAGAAAGATTGATATTTTTCATTTTTGATTTTATTGAGTTCCAAAGAGCGTTTTCTACCAATACCATTATCATCAATAATTACTTTTAAATAGCTTTCTGGTTCATTTTCTGAATTATTTTCTGAATTATTTTCTGGATTATTTTCTGTCTTTTCATTTTGTTCAATATCAAAAAATACTTCTAATTTTCTGTTGTCCTCTTGGTGAAGTAAACCGTGTTTTATGGCATTTTCTATATATGGTTGGATAATCATAGGGGGAATTTCTATCATTTCCTTGCTGATTTTTTCGTTGTCAAACTGCTGTGAAAAAATGATTTTATACTCAAAAACATTTTCAAAACGCATTTTTTCTAAGTCCAAATATAGCGTAAGTCCTTGTATTTCATCATTAAGCGAAATAGTTTCTTTTTCAGATTGCTCCAAAATAATACGAGTAAGTTTAGAGAATTTTGCCAAATAACTGTTTGCTTTTGCCTTGTCGTTGGTAAAAATATAGGCTTGTATTGTGTTCAAGGCATTAAAAAAGAAATGCGGATTCATTTGTGCTTTGATAGAAGTTAAAATAGATTTGTTAAGATTGTTTTCCAAATCAATTTTTTCCTTTAAAAGTGTGTTTTTTTCCTGCAAAAGCACATTTTTAGCTTTTATTTTCCCTAATTGAAAACGGTAATACAAAAATCCTATTACTGTTATCAGCATAATCAACAACAAAAAGCATAGCCCCAAAAACCAGTTAGTTTGCCAAAATGGTGCAATAATATCAACTACTATTTTTATATCAGAAATCTCATCATTGACCTTAAATTCTATTTCATAATAGCCTATGGCAAGTTGTGCAAACGTAAGTGTACGAGTTTCATTAGGAATTATTTTCCAATTATCTTGGTTGATACGGTAAAAAATCTTGTTTTGATAAGAAGAGCCAAAATCTAAAACAGAAAAATGTATTTTAAGGTCGTTTTCGTAATATTTTAGGCGTTTTTTGGTTTGAAATTCTTGTTTTTTGTCGTTGATAAGAAATTCATTTATCTGAAAAACAATCTTATTATTTTGATGAGAAGTATTGTTTATTGCCGTTTTGACAACCCCATTATCAGTAAGCAAAAACAAAAGATTATCTTGTATCAAAAAATCATTGATTTCATACGGATTTATATTGATGTTTATTTTATGCAACTTTTGCGTATCTGCGTCCATATCAAGCACATACAACCATTGACGAGTGAACAAAAACAAATGTTTGCCAAATTGTTTCATATTAAGAATATCAAACTCTTTGATTTCAAAGACATTATTCAAAGAAATAAAATCTCTCTCATTCAAAATAGCATACAGATTTCCTTTTGTGTTGAGCATAAAAATATTATCTTCATAAATAACCACTTTAGCTGCATAAAATGGCTTATTTCCCATTTTTAGCTCTCTTATTTCTTTTGGTGTTTGCAAATATAAACCAATATTAGTGGCTAAATAAATGGTTTTGTTTGGCTTGTGATAAGCCACAGATTTGCCTCGTACATCAATAATAATAGGTGCAGTATTTTTATCTGACATTTTCCCTTTCAGGTAAAAACTATCCCAAATGCTATTTTGAGGTGTTTTTTTACTATCAAAAGCCACCAAACCACAATACCCACTAGCAGTAAAAGCATAATAATTAGCATCAATATGCGTAATATCTTTGAGGGCAAGCGTATAGATGCGACTATCAGCGTAATTTAGATTGGGCAAATGTGTAAAATGTTTAGCAGTATAAAACAAATTATTGTCTATTGTATCATATTTGAGGAAATATATTTCTGAATGATCAGTTTTTTCTTTGACAACTATTTTTTTATCAAAAGTGCCATTACAAGCAATTAGTTCACCTTTTTTAGTTCCTATAATAAATTTATTAGGCGTAACAGCCACTATTTTATTAGGCAAAAACCCTTCAAATGGATAAATAGTATTTTGTAAGTTACTTACCAAAAAAACACCCTGATTAGTGGTAGAAAACCAATAATTATTTTGCCTATCCTTAAGGACGCAGGAGATATTTTTATCCTCAAAATAACGCTCTAAATAATAGTCTAAACGACTATTAGACAAGGTTTTAGCTTTATTTTGGTTGTTTTTTTCATCAAATACAAAAGTTCCTTTGGGCGTGTGTATCCAAAATTTATCATCTATAAAACTGCTTCCTTGTATTGAAGTGATAGCACCTGTTGGAATAGTATGAGAAAAACTCATATCTTTTTTGAAAAAACAAATACGTTTTTTTTCATTATCCCTACTGATAATATAAATTTGGTCGTTTGCACAAAATACTTTTTTCAAAATTTCCTTTTTCCCTTCAAAATAACGAGAAGAATAAAGGTTTAAGTTTCCATCTATTCTATAAATAATATCATCAATAATAGAGTTTTTATTACTTGATAATCAAATGTTTAGCACA
>JANYGM010000173.1 GCA_025362415.1 bacterium | reverse complement strand
CTTTATGGCAAAAGGTATTTTAGGACAATTTATTTACGTAAATCCATCAAAAGATTTAGTTATTGTGCGGCTTGGTAAGAACGTGGGAAAGGTGAAATGGCAGAAAATTTTTACTTCACTAGCAAAAACATACTAATAATTTCTACACCACAAAAAACATTAGTATCAGAAAAAATTAAATACTCTCATCTTTTTATTTTTACCAAGCCGCACAATAACTAAATCTTTTGATGGATTTACGTAAATAAATTGTCCTAAAATACCTTTTGCCATAAAGTCTTCATTTGGCGTTGGCAACCACCATTGATATTGGTAGTAATCAACGCTGCCGTCTGTTGTGTCCAATTTAGTTGATTCTTCTATCCATTTTTGAGATATAATTTGTTTCCCGTTCCAGTCGCCTTTATTTTTGTATAGTCGCCCTATTTTGGCAAAATCTCTTGCAGTTGCATTCAAGCAACAAAAAGTTTTTTCTAAGCCATTTTTTTCTCTATCAATGCTCCAAGATGCGCCATATTCCATTTCAAGCGGTGTCCATAGTTTTTCTTGTAAATAGGACGTTACAGTCTTTCCTTTCAATGAGCGTTCCAAAATTAACCCTAATAATTGGGTGTTACCGCTTGTATATTGAAATTTTTTACCTGGTTCTGCCTTTAATTTCAACCGTTTAATCTTTTTTCTAAGGTCAAGCCCATAATAAAATGCGGCTGCGTGACCAAAAGGATTGATGTAGCTTTCATTAAATCTAATACCAGAAGTCATCTGCAAAACGTGTTTAATAGTTACTTTATCAAATCCATTTTTTGTCAATTCAGGGATATAATTAGTTATTGGCTCATCAACAGACTTAATTAAGCCATCATCAATGGCACAACCAATCAGAATTGACGTTACGGATTTTGCCACAGAAAAGGAAGGAACAATACTTTTTTTCTCATAATCTCTAAAATATTTTTCATATTGAAGGGTATCATTTTTAATGATTAAAAAGGCGACAGTTTTGTGGTCTTTAAGGTATTTGTCAAACGGAACATTATTTATTTTTTCTGGGATTTTCCCTGAATTTGTTGTTTTAAAATTATAATGCTGTGAGTCGGCAGTTAAAGTTCTTGATTTGAACTTTTTATGGTCTTTTATGTCCGCCACATTATACACAAAAAAGCGTCCTATTTGACAAGAAGCCAATAATATTGAAGCAATGATAATTAAAAATCCTATTCTAATGGTTTGTAACATATTTTTTGGGTTTATAAATTGTTTTTCTATGCAGATATTGCAAAATCTTATCAATATGAGTAATTGTGAATGTTTAACTGTGAATGAAGTACAAAACCAAAAGTTGGAGTTATACAAATAAATTGTGTTTATTCGTGGATATATCTATGAAAATCCAATCAAAAATAATGGAACAAACCAAAAAATGAACAAGTAAGTACAAGACAATTAAAACCCCAAAATAGTTATATAGCATTCATACTTTCGCTAATAATTTCCTGATGTTGTTTGTATTCTAGCGTTAGCAACACCAACAACGAATGAGGTAGAGCAATGTATTTAAGCATTTCTATAAGTACAAACCACTCTAATATGGTAATTTTTTAGTAACAGTTTAGGTAACTGATATTACACAGATATATTTGTAGAGACGTTGCTTGCAACGTTTTTGCATGAAAGAAAATACCAATTTTATTTTTGGTTTAGTTTTCTGTATTGTCAAGTGTTTTCTACCTAACAGCAAACCAAAGCACGTTTAGTTATTTGGGAGTGTTTTTTGAGTTAAAGTGAAGATATAGAGAAATATACTAGAAATTTTTACTAAATTTGCAAAAATATAATGCGAGTCTTCAAAGAAATTACGGAGTGATAATAGTATTTTTACAGAAAAACTAATAATATACACATACGAAAGTGGTTTTGGGATTTTGTATTAAAGTCCCCTTTGGGGATTTAGGGGCAACTGACGCAATTTTTGTTGAAAATTATCCAACTTAACACCTAAATTAAAATCTTATTTTATCCCAAAACCACTTTCCGAAGTGTATAGATATGTAGAAGATTTTCGTAGCTAATCAAAGCCCTCAAAATATTTGATGAAGTAGAAAATGATTTTAGCAAAGCAATGAAATTAAGGTCACTCAAAAAGGAGCATTTAAGCAAAATAGAAGCTATTTTAACTCCAAAACAGTACACTTTGTGGGAAGATGACAGAGCAAAAAACGGCATTATTAAGCAAATAATGACCAAATAAGTAATTGTGAATTTTTAATTGTGAACTGCAACTGCTAGTGTTTATAATCAGTTAATTATGTATTATTTTGACATTGTCATAACACAAACTAATTAGAGAAACCTACTTAATTTGATAGATATTTTATGTTTTTTTTTCATATTCAATGCTTTTGCGTAACTTTGAATAAATTTTGAAGAACTTAAACGAAATATCAATAAAATTACCAAAAAATATGCAGGAAACGCTTATTACCCAAGAAATGACTTTTGAAAGACACCAGCTTTCTGATGCAATGTTGTTAGATTTATATAAAGGTTTGCTAAAACCTCGTATGATAGAGGAAAAAATGCTTATTTTATTGCGTCAAGGGCGTGTAAGTAAGTGGTTTTCTGGTATTGGACAAGAGGCAATAGCTGTAGGTGCAACTATGGCACTCCAAAATGATGAATATGTGTTGCCAATGCACCGCAATTTAGGGGTTTTTACAGCACGGAATATGCCCCTAGACCGCCTTATCTCACAATGGCAAGGAAAAGACAACGGCTATACCAAAGGCAGAGACCGTTCTTTTCATTTTGGCACAAACGAACATCATATAGTAGGAATGATAAGCCATTTGGGTCCGCAACTCTCTGTGGCTGGTGGTATTGCGCTTGCTCATAAGCTATCTAATGAACAAAAAGTTACGCTTACTTTTTCTGGTGATGGTGCTACAAGTGAAGGAGAATTTCACGAGGCTCTCAATGTAGCTGCCGTTTGGAAACTTCCTGTTATTTTTATGATAGAAAATAATGGTTATGGGCTTTCTACACCAAATGAAGAACAATATAATTGTAGAAATTTGGTTGATAAAGGTATTGGTTATGGTATGGAAGCCTACCAACTTGATGGAAATAATATCTTAGAAGTTTATAATACTATTTTCCATTTGGCAGAAGATATGCGCAAAAACCCTCGTCCTGTGCTTATTGAGGCTATGACGTTCCGTATGCGTGGACACGAGGAAGCATCAGGGACAAAGTACGTCCCACAAGATTTGATGGATATGTGGGCGAAAAAAGACCCTCTCAACAATTTTGAGGCATATTTATTGAAAATAAATGTCCTCAATAATAGTATTATTGAAACACTCCGCCAAAATATTAAAGCAGAAATAGAAAAAGCCGTTGAAATAGGTTTTAACCAACCTTTCCCAGAAGTTAGCCCAGAAATAGAAATAAATGATGTTTATGCGCCTTTTGTGCAGAATGTTGTTGAGCCAGAAGGGGATTCTTTGAGTGAAAAACGCTATATTGATGCTATTTCTGATGGTTTGCGTCAAAGTATGCAAAAATTCCCTAATCTTGTGCTTATGGGGCAAGATATTGCAGAATATGGTGGCGCATTTAAGATTACACAAGGTTTTGTGGAATTATTTGGAAAAGAAAGGGTACGAAATACGCCTCTTTGTGAGTCTGCCATTGTTGGTGTGGCTATGGGACTTTCTATCAAAAATCATAAGGCAATGATGGAAATGCAGTTTGCGGACTTCGTAACTTGCGGTTTTAATAACATTATCAACTACTTAGCAAAAGTACATTACCGTTGGGGACAACCTGCTGATGTGGTGATACGTATGCCAACAGGTGCAAATACTAGCGCAGGACCTTTTCATTCTCAATCTAATGAAGCGTGGTTTTTTCATACACCAGGGCTGAAAATTGTCTATCCTTCTAACCCTTATCACGCAAAAGGGCTTTTAAATGCAGCTATTGAAGACCCAAACCCTGTGATGTACTTTGAACATAAATTTTTGTACCGTTCTATTTCAGACGAAATTCCTGATGGATATTACACAACAGAAATAGGAAAAGCCTATCTAACTGCAACAGGAGAAGATATTTCTATTATTACCTACGGGCTTTGTGTACTTTGGGCAAAAGAAATTACTGAAAAAATGGGCGTAAGTGCTGATATTGTTGATTTGTGTACACTTTTGCCTTGGGACAAAGAAACCGTAAGAAAATCTGTAGAAAAAACAGGAAAAGTGCTTATTTTGCACGAAGACACACTTACAGGCGGAATTGGGGCAGAAATAGCTGCTTGGATTAGTGAGCATTGTTTTGGCTCGTTAGATGCCCCTGTGATGCGCCTTGCCTCTATGGATACGCCTGTACCGTTCACACGCCCATTAGAAGAGCAGTTTTTGCCTTACAATAAATTAGAAGCAAAAATAAATGAATTGATAAAATATTAATTTCAATTGCGAATTACGAATTATCAGTTACTAATTACAGGAATTTAATTATACATAAAAAGCCTTTCCAAAGTTTGGAAAGGCTTTTTTTAGTTTATGCTTGTTTTGTTAATTTTTCTATTTCTGTTGCTACCATTGATGCAAACGCTTCTTTTAAAGAATTTTGAAGCTTTTCTTTCATCTCTCCATTTTCAAAAAAATTATTGGTATTAGCTCCATTAACTGCACCATTGGTGACTGTATTATTT
>JANYGM010000085.1 GCA_025362415.1 bacterium | reverse complement strand
ATTATGAATTATGAATTGTGAATTATGAATGAATACAAATACATTGATAATCACGTAAATAATTATTGCAATTTACTTTTTCAATAGGTATTTAAACAACATTCTAATATGTCGCAACACAGAGTAGCAGTACGTTATGCAAAGGCAATACTTGACCTTGCACAAGAAAAAGGCGTACTTAATGAAGTCTATAATGATATGGAATTTTTTGAAAAAACTTGCGACGACAATCCAGAACTTGCCGCTGTTTTGCAAAATCCTATCATAGCTAGCTACAAAAAACTAGCTATTTTGAAACAATTACTTACAGGAAAAGTAAATCCTTTGACTATTTCTTTCTTTGAGATTATTGCTAAGAAAAACCGTGAAGAAGTACTTTACGTAACTGCCAAAGAATTTGAAACGCAATACGAAGCCTTCAAAAATATTGCAAGAGCGCAAATAACCACTACTATTCCGCTTACAGATGATTTACGTACAGAAATAACGCAAGTCGTGGCGAAAGCAACCAACAAAACTATCCGACTTTATGAAAAAGTAGATAGCAATCTTATTGGGGGATTTGTATTGACTATCAATAATAATCAGCTTGATGGCTCTGTCAAAAGTCAATTAAATAAAATTAGAAAAGAATTAGTTTAGCCACTTAAATTCAAAGGGAATAATACAAAAACGCCTTCAAAATCTTATTGATTTTGAAGGCGTTTTTGTATTTGAAACAGGAATTAGATAATCAATATTTGTAACTGTTTAGGTAGTTCATACCTCTGCCTAAGAAGCATATCCAATTATCCTATAAACGCCATATCCAAGCCACTCGTGAATTAAAATATACGAATAATACAAAGATTTTTCTGTAGGTACAAGCCAAGAAAATGCGTTGATTGTTTTTCTATCACTGTTATAAAAGTCTGTCGCAAATCCATCAGCTTTTATTCCTGCTTTGTCAAAGCAACCCAAAGCACGCCTCAAATGAAAGGCAGAGGTAATAACTAAATACTTTTGTTTAGGAAAATCTCTGTTTAGAATTTTGGCAGAAAAGAGGGCATTTTCATGTGTATTAGCAGATTTATCTTCCAAAATAATAGCATTTTCAGGCACGCCAGCAAGTAAAAGAAATTTTTTGAGGTCTTGGGCTTCATCTTCATCTTTTTGTGGCTGAAAACTCCCACCAGAAATAAGTATTTTTTTGATATTTCCATTTTTGTAAAGTTGCAAAGCGTGTGTAATACGGTCAGCTCCTTTATTGAAATAAGTGCGGTCGTGAGGTATTTTATGCACATTTAGCACGCCTGTAAGCACCACACCAACCTCGTAAGTGCCTACATTTGCCATAGGCGTAGGCGGTACTTCCCATTGCAAAAACGCCTCATTGGTCAGCATAGGATTACCAAAAATAAATAATATGGCTACACAGATTTTAATGGCTTTTTTTCTTCTTTTGTCATTTTTGGTGAAAATAGCATAAAAAAGCAAAAACATAATCCAAAAAATAGGCATCAATACATAAAACAGCGTTTTTGAAAGAATATAAAACATTTTGGTAGTTGTGAAGTGTGGTTGTTTGAAGGTTTTATTTTTTGATTATAATAAATGCTTGGCAGATGCTTTAAAGTAATTGTAAATTTTTAATTGTGAATGAATATAAACTAGCAACTGATAGTGTTTATAATCAGTTAATTACGTATTATTTTGACATTGCCATAGCATAAACTAATTAGAGAAACCTCTACTTATTACTTATAATTAACATAAACAACTACCACACTACAAAAATACATTATTTTTTAATACAAAATCAGACTTTTGGAGAATTTATAGTAATTATGTAAAAGCTCAAAAATACTTTTTGAGCTTTCGTGTTAAAACACCAGTATTTTATATTTTTCTAATTTTTTCTAATAATTTTTATACATTTGCAATGCTGCAATTAACAAATTGTGTTTTGTATTCATTCACAACTCACAACTCACAACTCACAACTCAAAAGTATGTTAAAATTCTTTAATAATCTTTCTTTGCGCCATAAATTGTTCTTGGCGTTCTTTGTTTTGATTATGGTCATTATTTTTGTGGCGGCAATGAGTCTTTGGTTTTACAACAAACGTGAAAGCCTTAGCCACGTATCAGAAAAAATGGAAGAAACATTGGTGGGTATTCTTAAAATTGTCAAAGTAGAGCAGGATTTTTTTGCAACAGAGCCTTCCCGTTCTAGTTTTTATTCTCACGGAAGAAGCAAATATCTAGACAAACACCAGCAACAACTAGATAGTATGCAAAAAAGTATCAAAACACTCACTAATAGCATAAAAAGCAATGAAATTGATGTACGTGAAGACCTTTTATTGATTTCCAAAGAACTGGATTTGTACCGTTATAATTTTCGTCAAGTAGTTGTTTTGACAAGGAATAGAGGCTTTAAAGACTACGGAAAGGAAGGAGATATGCGTGAAATAGCACATTTTTTAGAAAATTCTGGCAAAGTTTCTATGGTAGCGTTGCTCACACTCCGCAAACACGAAAAGGATTATATTTCTCGTAAAGAAAATATTTATATTGATAATTTTGAAGCTGTAATAGCCTCTATGCAACAACAAAATACAGATGCTGTTATCAATAAAAAACTTCTTGCATATAAAGCCGCTTTCAAAGACCTTGTGGCGTTGGATAAAGCCATTGGTTATGATGGCACACACGACGGCTTTAAATATACAATGCGCCAACACGGAGAAGTAGCTATCAATATTATAGAAAAAACCATTGCAAAAGTTAATAAACTTTCTGACGGAGTTAAAGCGGATTTTCAGAATATTTTTGTGATAACTATGCTTATTGTAGTGGTTGTGAGCCTTACTTTTAGTTATTTTCTGTCGTTTTTTATTACAATTCCTATTATTAAATTATCAGAAATTATAGAACTTACAGTTGATAATAATTTTGAAGGAGAATTTAAACCTGTAAAAGTTTATTCTAATGATGAAGTAGGCACACTTTCACAAGATTTTAATTTGATGATAACCAAAATTCAGAAACAATTATCACAAATCAAATCAAATGCCTTGCTTTTAGAAGAGAAAAACGGACAATTAGAAGAAAATAATCAGCAAGTAAAACAATCAGAAAAACGCTTAGAAAAGCTACTAGACCTTAAAAATAAACTTTTTTCTATTATTTCGCAAGATTTACGCAATCCTTTGAATAGCTTAAAAGGATTTTTGAATATATTAAAATATCATACAACTTCTTTTACAGCAGAAGAATTGCAAGAGCTTAGTGGAGATATGTATAGTTCTTTGGATAAGGTAATGCTTTTGATGGAAGATGTAATAAAATGGTCACGTTCGCAGTCAGGTGACTTAGAATATAATCCAAATAGCCTTCATTTGAAGAAAGTTATTGAAGAAAATCTTATTGCTATGGCAGGGCAAGCACAAGAAAAATACTTGATGATAGAAACAAAAATTGATGGAACTTTGTATGCTACCTTTGATAAAGATATGTTAGATTTTATCTTGAAGAATCTTCTTTCAAACGCCTACAAATTTTCTCACGAAAATGGAAAAGTTATTGTTTCAGCAGAAAAAAAGAACGACAATATCACTATTCGTATCAAAGATTTTGGTGTGGGAATGAGTAATGATGTACTTTCACGTATTTTTGACCCCAATACTCGTGTAAGTATGCTTGGCACAAACAAAGAAAAAGGTTCTGGTTTAGGACTTCTGATGTGTAAGGATTTTGTGGAAAAAAACGGTGGACTAATGATGCTCAAAACAGAGGAAGGCAAAGGGACAACTGTAAGTTTTACAGTAATAAAGGCTAGCTACTAATTGATATAAAATAAAAATAATGTATTATTATTGAAAAAACAAGAAAAATTTGAAAAATAATTTTTTTCAAAATGTTGCAAAAAACATACTTTGGTATGGTTTTTGAAAAATATTCTGAAAAAATACAAAGTTTTTTTTGAAATCTTTATTTTCTTAGCTATATTTGAAACTTAAATAAGAAAACGTGTTATCCAAGCACAATTTATGCCTTAATCATATATGAAAAAATTAGCTATCCTTTTAACGCTTTTACTTGTTAGTTTTGCCTCACAAGCACAACAACGCAGAAGCACCAAACAAAAAACCCAACGTGAATTTAGCCAATCTTATTGGACTGTAGGCGTAGGTATAGGCATTGGTAATTATTTTGGAGATTTAGCACCAAAAGAACAATACACAAGTACCAATATAGCTTTCACTCGCCCAAGTTTTAGCTTTGAAGTAGCCAGACGCTTAGGTCCTCGTTCTGCCGTAGAATTTGAACTGGGATGGGTACGTTTACAAGGCTCTGATACAGAGAGTGCTGATCCAAAAAATATCAGACACCGCTACCGTTATATTCGTAATGCAAGCTTTAGAAATGACCTTTTTGAACTTTCTGTAATGTATTCTTATGAGCTAAAACGCTCATTAGATATGTATTATAGACGTGATACTTGGAGACCTTATGTATTTGGTGGAGTAGCGGGATTTTATCATAACCCAAAAACACAAGTTGGAGGTAAATGGGTGGCATTACAACCATTAGGAACAGAAGGACAAGGACTTCCTGATTACAAACCTAAATATTCTCTTGTAAATATAGCTATTCCTTTTGGTCTTGGTATCAAATACAAGTTACGTGATGATATGGATTTAGCATTTGAAGTTGGTTACCGTTATACTTTTACAGATTATCTTGATGATGTTTCTGGTAATTATGCAGATGCTACAGAACTAAGTCCACTTGCAAAACTAATTGCTTTTGATAGAATTGCTGAAGGTGGTACAAGAGATTTTAAAGGTGCTACTGATGATTTGGGTCCACTTATTACAGTTCCTGGCGGAATAACTGTCAATGGATTTGGTGCAAAAGGTGACCAAAGAGGTAATCCTAATGACAAAGATATTTACATCGTAACTTCTGTAAGACTTAACTATATTTTGGGTGCTGGTGTTAGATGCCCTAAATTTAGAAGATAGATATAATTGTGAATTTTTAATTGTGAATTGTGAATGAATCCAAATGACAGCACAAAGCAATTAAATAAATGCGCTCACATTAAATAAACTCTCAAAAACCTTTCTACCAACTTGGTTGAAAGGTTTTTTAATGATAATGCACCTTATTTTTTAGAAAAAATCAAATAGGTACGAAGTTTGAAGGCTATTTCTAACCTCATAACTTTATGTAAAAATACCTTAATTATTTATTTTCCTTATGTTATTCAAAAAAAATATAATCCTTTTTTTAATCTTTTTTGCCACATACACGCATATTTTCGCACAACGTGACGAAATAGGCGGACACATAGGCGCAATGACTTACAGAGGTGAAGTTTCTTCATTTAGTATGAACTCCGCTGGTGCAAGTGCAGGAATATTTGTAAGACAAAACTGGAATGAAGCCTTTTCATCAAGATATACTGCCACTTTTGGAAAAATACGGGCTAATGATGCCAATTCTGACGACAAATTTCAGAAAGCACGAAATTATAGCTTTACAACAGGAATATTTGAACTTTCAGCACAAGCAGAATATAATTTTTTTCCTTTTCGTAGTCTAAGCCGTCAGCAACTTTGGTCGCCTTATTTGTTTATGGGGCTTGCCTATTTTAGAATGACTCCTCAAAAAAATTTCAATCCTGACTATTCTCTTAATCAAATAGCTATTCCTTTTGGGGTAGGCGCAAAATTTGTAATTGGTGAAAATTGGAATTTAGCCATAGAGTTTTCAGCAAGGAAAACCTTTACAGATAACCTAGACGACCTCAACATAACAACCACTATTCCTACACAACCACGCTCTGTAAAAGGTTTTACAGGAAATCCGTATGACAAAGATATGTATTTTACATCAAGTTTTATGATAGGATATACCCTTTACAAGGTGCGTTGCCCAAGATTTTATAGTCTTTAAATCAAAATAATCAAATAAAAAAATGAGTTTTGAAACTATTAGCAGTGATATGCACGCAAATTGGTATGATAAGCAATATGCTAATATAGATACACGTTTCAATGTTTTAGATGACTGGCAAAAGCAAAAGCAAGACAATACTATCAATTATTGGATTCATAAACGTATGTTTAATTTTGCAAATGTGCTTGCCCAACCTGCTACCTCGTGGCTTACGGTGGGTGATGGTTATGGATTTGATGCTAATTATCTCAAAGAAAGAGGTTGTAAAGCTACTGCAAGTGATATTTCTGCTACATTTTTGGAAGCTACAAAAGAAAGAAATTTAATTGATAATTTTTCTATACAAAATGTAGAAAAAATGACTTTTGAAGATAATTCTTTTGATTATGCCTTTTGTAAAGAAGCCTATCATCATTTTCCTCGCCCAATGATGGGTGTTTATGAAATGTTACGTGTTTCCAAAAAAGCCGTTATGTTTGTTGAGCCACAAGACCCCATTTCCCGTTTGCCATTTTTGATGGGAATACGCAATATTTTGGACAATTTTAATACCAAATTTCTCCAAAAAATATGGAAAAATAGGTATTCTTTTGAAATTGTCGGCAATTATGTATATAAAATATCAGAAAGAGAAATAGAAAAAGTGGCTATGGGAATGAATTTGCCTGCAGTTGCTTTTAAAGGTATTAATAACAATTATTATAGTCCTAACATTATCAATCAAAAAGCCAATAATTCCTCTGGTATATTTAGAAAAATAAGACTCAAATTGGGACTTCATAATTTTCTTTGTAGGGCTACCATAATGCCTTATCAAGTGCTTGGAGCTATTATTTTCAAAGAAATGCCAACCCCTGAAACCGTTGAAAACCTTAAAAAAGATGGTTTTCGTTTTTATGAATTTCCTAAAAATCCTTATTTAAGATAGAAGCAAGATAAAAAACACGAAAAAAGTTATATATTTGTCGTCATAACTACTAATTTTTACTTAATTTATGACGACAACTAAGAACGACCCCAAAGTTATCAAAGCGTGGGCAATGTACGACTGGGCAAACTCCGTTTTTGCGCTTGTCATTACCTCAACTATTTTTCCTATCTATTATGATGCCATTACCAAATCCAAAGAAAAAATGGATATGGTAAACTTTTTGGGCTTTGAGGTCAAAAATTCTGTACTTTTTTCTTATACAATCTCTATTTCTTTCCTGATTATTGCCTTCATCAACCCAATACTTACAGCTATGGCTGATTATAGCGGAAAGAAAAAGGCTTTTATGCAGTTTTTTTGTTATTTGGGAGCGGCTGCTTGTGCAGGGCTTTATTTCTTTGATACAGAAAATATTAGCATTGGAATTGTCTTTTTTAGTTTAGGACTGATTGGATTTAGTGGAAGTTTAGTTTTTTATAATTCTTATCTTCCAGAAATTACAGATGACGAAAACATAGATGTCGTGAGTGCCAAAGGCTTTACTTTGGGCTATATTGGGAGTGTTATTTTGCTAGTTTTCTTGCTTGCTGCTATCACTTATCATAAAGAATTGGGCTTTGAAAATGCAGGAATTGTAACGAGGATTTCTTTTGTCTTGACTGGGATTTGGTGGGCAGGTTTTGCTCAAATACCTTTTAGAGGGTTGCCTAATAATGTTTATGCAAAATCTGGGGAGGGAAGTTGGATTTTGAATGGTTTTAAGGAACTTATTAAAGTTTTTAAGCAAGTATTAAAAAGAAAACTGCTTTTAATTTTCTTATTAGCCTTTTTCTTCTACAATGCAGGCGCACAAACAGTAATGTATGTTGCCACTATTTTTGGAACTTCTGTGCTTAATCTCAAAAGTGAGCAACTAATACTTACTATACTTATTTTGCAAATAGTAGCTATTGGTGGTGCTTATATTTTCTCATTTCTTTCCAAAAAATTTGGAAATATTCGTGCTTTGAGTATTGCTATTTTCGTTTGGATAGGCATTTGTGGTTGGGCGCATTATGTAGAGGCAAGTGATTTTTATTACCTTGCGGCTACGGTAGGGCTTGTAATGGGCGGAATTCAGTCTCTTTCACGTTCTACTTATGCCAAACTAATGCCAGAAACAGAAGATACTGCTTCTTATTTTAGTTTATATGATTTTTGTGATAAAATTTCCCTTGTGATAGGTCCTGCTATTTATGGACTTATTGAGCAAAGAACTTCTGCTCGTGATAGTGTACTAGCACTTATGGTATTTTTTATGATAGGTTTTGTAATTATTTTATTTATTCCTTCAAAAAATACGTATGATAAATAAATCCTTTTTATTGAATTTAAAATGTCTTGGTAAGATATTATAAATTTCCAACTTTCGGAAAGTTATGCCCCAAAATGCTTGTTTATTTTGGAAATTAGTATGTTATTTCCAGCACGTTACTAAACCAACTAATTGATCCAAAAAAATAATGAAACTAATATTTTTAGTTGTTTTTCTTTTTCATTAAAATCACGAACACCTAATTTGTTTTTTTTGCGTATTTTTGTGATGCATCTGCTGTGATAAGTTGCTGTAATTAGTTTATGTTGTGACAATCTTAAAATAGCACTTAATAAATTGATTATCAATATTTTGTATTCATTGTTGCTGTAAAAGTTTCGTTGCAAATATTTTTTGTCTGATTTTGAATTTAAACAAAAAATACACTAACCGCAAAACACCTAAATTTATCCAAAAATCACTCGGATTT
>JANYGM010000077.1 GCA_025362415.1 bacterium | reverse complement strand
GTAGGGATAATTTTCTCCTGCGCAAAACCGTAAGCCATCATTTGTTTAGCGGCTCTAGTAATTTCTGGCGTTTCGTAGGGTGTGGCGGCGGCAAATTGTTGAATCTGCTTAATCATATCTCGTGCTTTGGTGGCACTTCCGAGCATAGTTTGAAACGACATCATTTGTTGCTCAAGTTCAGCCGCTGCATTTACGGTACTTCCTGCAGCCTCTAAAATAGCTGTACCCGCTTTCATCAGCGCAAATCCTTGTGTAATGTTATTGACTGTATTTGCAAAATCTCTTTCTAGATTCCTAGAGGCATTGGCAATACCACCCAAGGAACGTTCTATTGCGGCGGCTTCAGAAGAAAAAGCGTTTTGCAACTCAAAAACCAAACCAAAACCTAATGATTGTGATGCCATATTTTTATAAATTATCTTATTAAACTAAATTATTTTTGTAAATTTATAAATAATTTAGTTTAATTCAATAAAATAACAACAAAATAATGAAATCTCCATTTTATAAAATTTGGCTCGTTGATAAGCAAAACAAGGACATTACGGATTACGTGGATAGCTTTGATTATGAAGACTGTTTAGCGGAAGATGATATGCTTACTTTGAAAATCACTACCAAAGGTTTTGAGTTTTTGGAGAAAAAAGAAGTGGCAGTAGGAAAAATGCTTAATTTTCAATTTGGCTACCTGCAAGGACTCACAAGTGTGCTACATCAAGCACGCATTACTGACGTTGATACGACCTATGCAGATAGCGTAAGCATCACCATTAAGGCGTATGATATGGGTACAGTAATGAAAAAATCAAAGGAGCAAGTCATTTGGAAAAATAAAAAATCTTCAGAAATTGCCAAAGAAATTGCTAAGAAATATAATCTACAGGCAAATGTAGAAGAAACTAAACAAGTTTTTGCTTCTTTGCCCCAAGGCTCAAAAACGGATTTTCAATTTCTTTCTTACCTAGCATCAATAGAAAAAAACGGTTCTTTTCGTTTTTATTTGAAAGATAACACGCTTTTTTTTAATAAATTGGACTTAAAAAAAGCTCCTAAACGGCTTTTTGTATATCAAGATAGTAGTAGTGCAAACGCTAGCAATATAATTTCTTTCAAACCTTCTCTAAAAGAAAGCACACAACAAAGTAGTGGGAATAATGCCAAAGTAGCAAGTTTTGACCCACTTTCTGGTGTGAAAAAAGTAGCTGAAGTAGATGATAAATCCGCCAAGGACAATACCAAATTAGGGAATACGGTAATGAAATATGATGTCAATGCCATCAAGATAGCAGGTACTTTCAATGCTGCAAAAACTGCAAAACCTACTGAAACTACCAATAGTATGCCTTCTGCTAATACTTCTTTGGACCATCTCAAAAATAAAGCCAATAGAAAGAAAAAAGGAGATTCAGAAAAGGTACTTGTGGCGACACTCACTATTGAGGGAGACCCTACACTACTTGCAGACGAAATAATTACAATGGCAGGCGTGGCAAAAATGCACGCTGGAAACTGGTACATAGAAAAAATAAAGCACAATATTTCTAGTTCTGGCTACATTACCACACTAGAATTATCCAAAAATGCTATAAATAAAAATGGTGCAATGGGTGCAGGGACAGGTGCGCTTGCTGGTGTGCCTCAAAATCAGCAAGTAGGTAGCACGAAAACAGAAGAAAAGAAAGTAATTCCTAAGTATGATGTAAACTCAAAACGTATCAATTAAAAAGCCCCCTAACCCCCAAAGGGGAATAATACAAAAAAATCAATTATAAATAAATTATAAAATGGAACTCACACTACACAAAGATAATCCGTATGCCAATGGCAGAATAACGGTATTTTCAGACAAAACTACTACCTTAGAACGCCCATTATCAATAATGGCAGAAAATAGTGAATATAGGCTACATACGGTTAAAGAAGGAGAGTTTTTAGACGAAATAGCCACAAAATACTATCCACAAGCAGAAAATCCTGCGTGGTACAGTCTTATGCTTGCAGACATTAACGACATTGATTTTCCTATTGATGCCAAAAGCTACGAGGGAAAATCCTTAATTATTCCTGCATATTTGACGCTGGAACTAATGCCAACAGATATTTTTGCGTAACAGCCAGAATATTTTGGTTACGAGTTATCAGCCCTGCATCTTCCAAATCATTCAAATACTTAATTACTGTTATTTCGGTGCATTGAAGGTCAGCACCTATTTGCCGTTTGCTTTCCAAACAATAGCCTTTTACCACTTTTTCATTTTTTTGGTATTGGTAGATGACATCAAGGATAAGTGCCTCATAAATGCAAATATTCAAGGTTTCCATACAAGATTTAGAGATAGTTATTTGCTCTATTTTGTGTGTGGTAACGTGTGAGGGTCTTCCTACAGTTTTTTTTGGTTTTTTGGGCTTGTCGTTATTGTTTTCCACTAAGTTTTTTTTTGTAATAATAAAAATAGTTAAATTGAATTGCACAAAATTACAATAATTTTGCAATGTATTTGCAAACACTATCTAAAAATTTGAATTAAAAAGGAAGCAACTTTTATTACTAATTGATTACAAAATAATTGTAATTC
>JANYGM010000058.1 GCA_025362415.1 bacterium | reverse complement strand
TTTGCGAGAAAGTGAAGAAAGATTTAGGGCTACTTTTGAACAAGCAGCCGTAGGTATTGCTCATGTGAGTTCTAGTGGGCTTTTCTTGCGGGTTAATCAGCGTTTTTGCCAACTTTCGGGCTATACCAAAGAGCAACTTTTAGCTATGGATGCTTCAAAAATATTAGACTTAATGGAAAATAAGCCTGATATCAATGAAATAAAGAAAGTTATTTTGGGAGAAATAGCTGTTTTTTCAACAGAAATGTGTTTGAATGCCCCTAACAAGCAGAAAATTTGGCTTAATTGTACGTTTTCTTCTGTTCACGAGTCTAAGCAAGGAGATACTTATCTTATGGCGGTGGTTGATGATATTTCTGATAGGAAAAAGATAGAGTCAGAGCTAAAAGTAGCTAATTTTGAGATGGACAAATTTATTTATAACACTTCTCACGACTTGCGCTCCCCTATTGCATCAATAAAAGGGCTTTGTCATATTGCAGCACTAGAAATTCCTATTACTTTGGAGCATAATTATATCCAAATGATAGAAAATACAGCTAGTAAAATGGATATTATGCTTTCTTCTTTGGTAATGCTTAACGACATCAAAAAACGCCAATTAAAAGGCTTTGAAATAGATTTGAACTTGTTTTTTGTTGAAATAGAAGAAAAAATACGCAAAAGCAAACAACTAGATAATATTGATTGGAAACTTGAAATAAATGCTCAAAATCCTCTTATTTCTGATGTAGAACTGCTTATAAATGTCTTAGAACGTGTGTTGGATAATGCTTTTTATTTCAAAAATGCCAAAAGGGAGAAACACACAATCAATATTTTTGTTAAACAAGAAGGAGAAATCACAGAAATAAAAATAACGGACAACGGTATAGGTATCAAAAAAGAACTTATTGATAATATTTTTGATATGTTTTTTAAAGGTACAGAACACGCTCACGGAGCTGGTTTAGGTCTTTATATGGCAAAACATATGGTAACAAAACTCAATGGATATATAGACATAAAAAGCATTTATGGAGAATATACTGTTGTTATTATTACATTGCCCAATTTGCCCCAATACAAACCAAAATGGACAAAATGAGGTACGAGGGAAGAACTACGAAATACAAACATAAAACTTTGATTATCAAGTTTCTGTGTAATGAAAAAACTAAGTTATGTAATTTTCATTACTAATAAAAAGTTGAAATCATATTTTTTTTGTACTTTTGCATATCCTTGCATTGCTTCCATTTGGAGCTGGGGGCTAGAAATGGCTATATGAATTACCAAGAAACACTTAATTATCTTTATCAAAAACTGCCAATGTTCCAAAATATTGGTGGTGCAGCCATTAAATTTGGGCTGAAAAACATTGAATTACTTTGCCAAAGGCTTGGAAATCCACAAAATAGTTTTCAAACTATTCACGTTGCAGGCACTAACGGTAAAGGTAGCACTTCTCACTTTTTAGCGTCTATTTTGCAGGAACATTGCAAAGAATATTCCCAAAAAAATGCTAACAATGCTAGTCAAAAAAATACCAATAAAGTTGGTCTTTTGACATCTCCTCACCTAAAATCTTTCACAGAACGTATTAGAATAGATGGAAACTGCATAACAGAAGATAAAGTTATTCAGTTTGTAGCTGAAAATCAAGCATTTATAGATGATTTGCAACCTTCTTTTTTTGAGGTAACAACCGCTATGGCATTTTGGTATTTTGCAGAAATGAACGTGAAAATTGCCATTATTGAGGTTGGAATGGGTGGAAGGCTAGATAGCACCAATATTATTATGCCTATTTTGTCTGTGATTACGAATATTGGTTACGACCATCAGCAGTTTTTGGGTGATACTCTGCCCCTGATTGCAGGTGAAAAAGCAGGAATTATTAAACCTAAAATTCCTGTGGTGGTGAGTGAAAAACACCCAGAAACAACCCCTGTTTTTCAGCAAAAAGCCTTAGAAAATGATGCATTACTTGTTTTTGCAGAAGATAAACTACAAATTGAAAGCATTGATTTTGATAAGCTAAATCAAGAAATTTTAGCTGTTAAAATAAAAAATATTAGTGAAACCACCCCCAACCCCTCCTTAAAAGAGAGGGGAGTTTTGTCCCCCTCATTACAAGGAGGGGCTAGGGGTGGTCATAATCCCAAAATCCGTAATTTCCAGTCTGCTTTAATAGGAAATTATCAACAAAAAAATCTCCTTGGTGTGGTTTGTGTTATTGATATTATCAATGAATTACAACTTTTATCAGAGGATAGTTTAGAACAAATTTCAGAAGAAAGTCTGCAAAAAGGCATCTTAAATGTTCTTAAAAATACGCATCTGCAAGGACGTTGGCAAATCCTTGAACGTGAGCCACTTGTAATACTTGATACGGCTCACAATGTACACGGAATAGCCGTTTTGATGGAAAATATTAAACATTATCAGCAAAATATTCTATCAAAAAATGCCAAATTACATTTTGTTTTGGGATTTATGAAAGATAAAGATGTTGAAAAAGTGCTTTCTTTGTATCCAAAAGACGCTAGTTTTTATTTTTGCGCTCCAAATCTGGAACGTGCTATGTCTGTAGAAATTTTACAAGAAAAAGCAAAAAATTTAGGTATTTTTGGTGCAATTATTGCAAAACCTGCTGATGCCCTCACACAAGCACGCACAAATGCACACCCAGAAGATATGATTGTGGTGGGTGGAAGTACATTTGTAGTAGCAGAGGTGCTATGAGGTGTGAAGTGATTTTAATTTAACATTCAAAAAATATGATAGAAATACAAGATATAAAAAAAGCCTTTGAAGGAAAAGAGGTTTTGAAAGGCATTAGTGGCACTTTTGAAAAAGGAAAAACTAATCTTATTATTGGCGGTAGTGGTACAGGCAAAAGCGTACTACTCAAATGTATTGTTGGGCTTATCGTGCCTGATGCTGGAGAAATACTTTTTGACAAACGTAACTTTACTAGTGGTAGCTCTGACGACAAACGAGATATTAGGCTAGAAATAGGTATGCTATTTCAAGGAGGCGCACTTTTTGATTCCAAAACAGTAGAAGAAAATGTTGTTTTTCCGCTGGATATGATGTCCACAATGTCTAAAAGTGAGAAAAATGACAGAGTTCAGGACTGCCTAAAAAGGGTTGGTTTGGAGCAGGCTTCCAAAAAAATGCCTTCCGAAATTAGTGGAGGTATGAAAAAACGTGTGGGCATTGCTCGTGCTATTGTCCTTAACTCTAAATATTTGTTCATTGATGAGCCAAATTCTGGGCTAGACCCCATCACCTCTATTACTATTGATAATCTCATCAAAGAAATCACACAAGAATACCAAACCACAACAGTCGTGGTCACCCACGATATGAATTCTGTAATGGAAATAGGCGACAAAATTATGTTTTTGTACAAAGGACTTAAAATTTGGGAAGGAAATAATGAAACTATTATGCACACAGACGTACAAGAACTAAAAGATTTTGTTTTTTGTAATAAATTATTACGAGAAATGCAGAGCAAATAAATTGGTAGTGCCACACTTGGAATGATAAATTTTTCGTTGCTTTGAAAAATATTTGGTGTTCGCACCAAATGTGGATTGGAGTGGTTGAATAAGTTGTGGCATTATTTTACTTCTTGCCTAATATCCGTTATTTATTCATTTCTTTGGCATATTTTTGCATCAAAAGCACCATAGACGCAAGTCCGTTGGCTCGTGTCATAGAAAGATGTTGAGAAAGTCCTATTTTTTCCAAAAAATACAAAGGAGAGTTTATTATTTCTTGTGCCTGATGCCCAGAAAGCACTTTTATAAGCAAACTAACCAAACCTTTCACAATAATAGCATCACTATCTCCCTCAAAAATGAGTCTATTGTCTTGTGTGTAGGCGTGTAGCCACACAAGCGACTGACAACCACGCACAATATTTTGCTCTGTTTTGTGGCTTTCAGCTAGTTTTGGCATAGTTTTGCCTAGTTCTATGATGTAGGAATATTTGTCGTCCCAAGAGTCAAAAAGCTCAAAATCACTAATAATTTCGTCTTGTATTTCGTTGATTGTCATTTGTTTTTGGTAAAGATTTAATTCTCGCAAATATACAATTTATCTTTTATACTAAAAAAAATGCTACCTTTGTTTTTGGTATTGTAAAACTATAGAAACGTGAAAAATATACTACTAATCATTGTTTTGTTACTTTTTGGTTGTCAGACCAAAAAGAAAAATAGTGATAATTATCTCAAAATCAAAGTAGTAGAAAATGATGTAAAAATTTATCCTAAATCAGTATCTTTTGATAAAACTCAAGCTATTTATCAAAAATTAGCAAAAGTCAATATTATAAATGAAAGTGAAGATATTTCTATTTTTTTGACATATGGACGTTTATTTCCGTTATTGAGAAGTATTGGAAAGAGAAGTAACAGCGTTATTACGCACCCAGACCCAGCAAATTTTAGTAAAATTTATCTTAAAAAAAATGATAGTACAACAATTTATGTGGTTTATGATGCTGAATGTGATACAGTTCTAATAAATTTATTTTGGAAAAGAGATAGTTTAGAGTCAGATATGTTAAAATTTTATACAACATCAAAAGGAGAACTAAAATATCATTCATCAAGGAAAAAAATTAGTGGAAATCAGTTAGATGAGAGTTATAGATGGTATAAAGATAAACCACTCTTACGTGATGAATATTAAAACAAAAAATAAATGAACATAAAACAGTCAATTCTCTTGCGTGTGCGCATTGCGTTCTTAGGAATGGCATTTGTGGCACTTTTGATTGTGAGCAAAATTGCTTATATTCAATTTGCGCAGGGTGAAAAATGGGTCAAAAAAGCTGAAAAAAG
Organism: bacterium; assembly: GCA_025362415.1. Lineage (GTDB taxonomy): Bacteria > Bacteroidota > Bacteroidia > Cytophagales > Thermonemataceae > JANYGM01. Next base: position 717 of record JANYGM010000058.1, on the reverse strand, counting down.
AGATGTCAAATTTCGTATTTTGAAGGCACAACGTGGCAATATTTTAGATGATAATAATAATCTTCTTGCTACGTCTTTGCCATTTTATAAGGTGGCTATTGACCCAACTGCGCCAGATGAAGATGTTTTTAATAAGGGAATTGACTCTTTGGCATTTTTATTATCCACAACTTTCAAAGAAAATTCTAAGGAAGATTACAAAAAAGAGCTTTTGGAGGCTCGTAAGGCTAAAAAACGCTATGTTTCTCTTTATAACAAAAATATCAATTTTCAGCAAAGGCAAATGATGGAAAAATTCCCTATTTTGCGTGAGGGCAAATACAAGGGTGGAGCTATTTTTGATGCTGATAATACCCGTTATTTGCCATTTGGAGGGATTTCTGCTCGTACTATTGGCTACATTGATGAAGAAACTAATAAAGGAAAAGTAGGTTTAGAATATAGTTTTGATAAATTTTTGGCGGGTAAAAACGGGCAAGCACTCACACGCAGGCTAGACAGCAAACATTGGGAGCCTGTCAATAATTCTCAATATATCATTCCAGAGAACGGATTAGATGTTTATACCACCCTAAACATCAATTTTCAAGATGTAGCCCATACTGCTTTGCAAGAGGCTTTACAAGAAAATGATGCTGATTATGGTTGTGTGGTCGTTATGGAGGTGAAAACAGGCGAAATAAAGGCTATGGCTAATCTTGGCAAAACATCAGAAGG
>JANYGM010000110.1 GCA_025362415.1 bacterium | reverse complement strand
TAGTAGAACATTAGCAAGATTTGCCTAATTTTATGGCTTACACCATTGGTTTTCTACATTTTCATAAAAAATCAACTTGGAAAAATACTTTTCAAAACAGTAATTTCTACATCAAACAAGAAATAAAACATACATTTTTTGTTTCTATTTTTATCCTTGAAAAAGAACAAAAACATCAAATATAAATCAAAATTATTCCTAAAATGGCTTTACAACTTCAAATAATAGGTTTTTTGCTGATGATATTGGCGGTTATTCACGTGATTTTCCCTGCATACTTTAAGTGGAAAACTGAACTTTCTTCTCTTAATCTCATCAACAAACAACTAATGTATGTGCATACTTTTTTTGTGGCACTTATGGTATTTTTGATGGGTCTTTTGTGTGTGAATGCTTATGAAGAGATTATAAGCACAAAATTAGGGCACAAAATAGCCTTTGGAATGTTTGTTTTTTGGGGTTGTAGGCTATTTTTTCAATTTTTTGTATATTCTTCTGCACTTTGGCGAGGCAAAACCTTTGAAACTATTATGCACATTTGTTTTAGTTGCCTTTGGAGCTATTTGACAGTAGTTTTCTTTCTGATTTTTTGGAATAGCTTGTAAATTTCGTAGTTGTTTTGTTTTGATTAAGTAAAAACTATATAATTATTTGATTATCAATATTTTACATTCATAATTCACAATTTCTAATTCCTAATTTATTTACAGTTTTCTGCTCTGTCTGTTTTTGCGGCAATATTTCCTAATTTTTCAGCTTTGAGAAACGCTAAACAGGCTTTTTCATTATCTTTCAAAAGCAAAAAAGTAGTTCCTAAACTATGAAACCCTTTATCAAATTTTGCATCTATTTCTGTTGATTTTGCAAAATCTTTTGCGGCTTTTTCGTAGTTTTTAAGGTTATAATAGATGTTTCCTCTATTATAAACGGCATTTCTATCATTTATATTTATAGAAACTGCTTTATCAAAGTCGGCAAGGGCTTTTTCTTTATTTCCTAGTTCACTTTGTAGTGCGCCACGGTTGTTGTAAAGGTCTGCAAGCGCAGTGCCAGTAGCAATTCCAGAGGTATTTCCTTGTTGTGGTGCAAGCAAAATAGCTGCAGAATAATCTTTTAGTGCGTCTTCTTTGTTTCCTTGTGCTTTGTAGGTTTCTGCTCTATTAAAAAGTGGTTTGTAGTCTTTTGGAGCTAGTTTTATGGCTTGATTATAGTCTTGCAAAGCATTTGAAAAATCATTTTGCTCAAAATAAGCCACACCACGAGTATTGAAAGCATCTGCATTTTTTTCGTTTTTTTCTATTGCTTTATTGAGTGCTTCTATTGCCTCTACAAATTTTTTCTCCTTCATAAGTTCACGTCCTTTCAACAAAAAAGCCTCTGATGAGTTGGAACAAGAAGAAAAAATCAGCAAAAAGCCTATCAAAGTAAAAAAATATTTCATAAAATGGTTTAAGTGTTACAAATTATTGGGTTCGTGGTATTGCACTTGCAGATAAATATTGTGCAAATGGTCAAAATCTTTGTCTGTGGTGGCAAGTGGAATTTCTAAAATAGAGGCTATTGAGGCTATCCAAAGGTCGTTTTTGCTCATTTTTCTTGCACTACCTTGCAAAAGATTATTAGGGAGTTTTCTTTTGCTAAAAGCGTCTATTTCTGCATATCTTCTCAAAACACTTTCTTCAGAAATACCAAATTGTGTAACAGAATCAAGCACTTTATCCATTTTATCAATTTTTGCACTTTCCCAACCAATTTGAAGGGCAAAAGCATATAATTCTCCTACGCTCACAATAGAAATATATTCTACTTCACTATGAGGGTTTACTATTTGCCTTATACGCTGACCATCAGGGCTATTATCTCTAACCAAATGCACTAGAATATTTGTATCAAAAAGAATAGCCATTTTAGTCTTCTTTCATTAGTTTTAGCATTTTTTTCCATTCTTTATCTGTGAATTCTATAGAACCAGCAAGTTTTGCAGAAACACTTTTCAAGCCTTTAAGTTTAGCGTATTTTTCTATGCCACCTGCTTTGATGACATCAGAAACCTTATGTATGTTCATAATAGTTTTTATTTTAAGTGAAACAATGATTTTCAAACGCAAAGATACAAATATCACGCTCAAAAAACAATTATTGTGTTTTAAGATAAAAGCCTTGATACTAATAAATCTTCATCTATTTTTTCCCAATGAATACCTTGTCCATTACCTATAAAACGCCAATCTAGACGGTCTTTTTCAGAAGCATCACGCAGTTTTGGAAACCAGTCTATATGTACACCTACCTCACGCCCATCTGTAAGTTGTACATAAAGCATCATATCTGCAAACCATACTTTTTTTGCAAATATATTTTCTGTTTTAATTAAAGTATTCATTCCAAGTATTGATAAAAAGTTCTTGATTTTCAACCACTAACTTGCGTATAAAATTAATTTCTTTGCCTGAAAAACCATAAGAATTAGCTACTTCAATAGGCAAAAGCTAAATTTTAGCGGTATTTTCTGCATTTTCAACATGTATATGAGAGGTTCGTCATTTTCATTGCTATGGAAGAAAAAACGAAATCCCTTTATTCTCAAAACTGTAGGCATAAAATTAGGTTGAACTTTGAATTGCACACAAAGATACAAATATCACGCCCAAAAAACAAAAAATTATTATTGCGTTTCTATTTATTTATTTTTAAATTACCCAAAATTACCTATCATTTTATCATTGGCTCAAATGAATGCTTACAAAAATGCTTCTTATGTAGGTTTTGTCCTTTGTATTTTTGGAATAATTATTGCCATTTATGGATTTTCTCAATAGCCGTTGTTTGTGTCTTCACAAACAACCGTTAGCAACTCTCCATTTTTGTTGTTTGTGAAGGCACAAACAACGGTACTTTTAGCATTTTATCAAAATCTTGAATAATATAAACTAATTTCATAAACCTACTTATAATCAGTTAATTATGTATCATTTTGAAATTATCACAACATAAACTAATTAGAGAAAGCTACTTATTTTCATAGATGTATATCAAAATTTAGTAGTTTTGCATATAATAATGCCAATAATCAAACAAAACAATTTTAATGAATTTAGAAAATAATCAATACAAAATCCAAAATATCAATGTACTTGATATTTGTGCAGAATTTGGCTCACCGCTTTATGTGTATGACGCTGATAAAATGATTGAAAAACTGCAAAAAATGCAAACTGCTTTTGAAGGAATGAAAGTAAAGATTAAGTTTGCAACAAAAGCACTCAATAATCTTTCTGTAATGAAGCTTTTTAGGCATTATGGCGCAGGTTTGGACACAGTTTCTATTCAGGAAGCACAATTAGGGCTTTTAGCAGGTTTTGAGCCAAAAGAGATTATTTTTACGCCAAATTGTGTTTCTTTTGAAGAAATAAAACAAGCCGTTGGGCTTGGACTTACCATAAATATTGATAATATTTCTATTTTAGAGCAATTTGGACACGAATACGGCGACAGTGTAGCGTGTTGCATTCGTCTAAATCCACATATTATGGCAGGTGGAAACAGTAAAATTTCTGTTGGTCATATAGATTCTAAGTTTGGTATTTCTGTGTTGCAACTACGTCATTTGGTGCGAGTTGTGAAAACAAATAATATCAAGGTTACTGGTCTTCACATGCACACAGGTTCTGATATTGTGGATTCTGGGGTATTTTTGGAGGCTGCAGAAATTCTTTTTGATGTTGCACGCAATTTCCCTGACCTTACTTTTATGGATTTTGGAAGTGGCTTTAAAGTCGCTTACAAAAAAGGTGATATTACGACTAATTTGGAGGATTTGGGCAAAAAACTCAAAAAATCTTTTCAAGCTTTTTGTAAGGAATATGGAAGAGATTTAGAAATTTGGTTTGAGCCAGGAAAGTATCTTGTAAGTGAAGCTGGGCATCTTTTTGTCAAAACAAATGTTATAAAAACCACACCTGCAACCGTTTTTGTAGGCGTAGATTCTGGGCTAAATCATCTTATACGACCAATGATGTATGATGCACATCACGACATTGTGAATGTCAGTAATACAACTGGTGGGCAACGTGTTTATACCGTTGTGGGCTATATTTGTGAAACAGATACATTTGGTTGGGACAGGAAACTGCACGAAGTTGGTGAAGGAGATATTTTGGCTATCAAAAATGCAGGTGCGTATGGTTTTACTATGAGTTCACAATATAATTCTCGTTTTCGTCCTGCAGAAGTGCTTGTATATCAAGGCAAAGCGCATCTTGTACGTATGCGTGAAACCTTAGAAGACCTTACAAAAAATCAAATTGTAATGAATTTTGATGAGAAATAGAAATTTGAAGGTTTCCACTTGAGCATTTCTGCATCTTAACAGTCTAAGTTAGATAACGGACATTGATAAATTGTATTCAGCCCCAGCGGGGCAGTATATTTATAGGAAAATTAAGTGTATTTTGTATTCCGCTCCAGCGGAGCGAGATATTTATAACAGTATGATTGTTTTTATAGCCCTTTGGTTTATCAAGGATTACGAAAAAAATAACAAATTAACAATGTCGTTATCTAAGTTAGATAACGGACATTGATAATTTGTGAATTTTTACGTAGGCGTTTGATTTATCAAAACGCTGTTTTGGGACAAAACAAATGGTAGAGAACAAAATGCACTAGAAGATATTTTTATACCTAAATTGTTCTACCTCATTTGTTTTGTGCCAAAACACCACTTGATAAATTGATAAATCAAGTGGCTACAAAATACAATTTATCAATGTCGTTATCTAAGTAAGTGATATTAAATATGAATGTAAAACTTTGATTATTAAGCTATTGTAAAAACCAAAAGATTAAGTTACATACTACTATACATAGTTATTGCTCGTTGTTCCACGCTTATCTTTTGTAGGGGGTTTGAAGAATATTGGTATTTAATGTAGGGGCAACCCTTGCGGTTGCCCAAAATGCGAAAGCAACACGACAATCAGAACGCAAAATCATCCACAAAAACAGGTTTAAAGCCTATTCAAAGAGGGCAACCGCAAGGGTCGCCCCCTACAAATACAAAACCCCACATGGAACGTGGGAAACCAACAAGCAATGTATGGTAGTATGATTAAGTTATTTAATCCTGATTCTAAGAGTTTTTTCATAAATTTACATAAAAATCAATATATTTACAACAGAATTTTTAGATTAACCGTTTTTAGTTCCTTCTAAATTCATCTTGTTTCAAACAATAATTCCAATGAAAAAAAACCTTTTATTAGTCTTTACTTTTTTCTTTTGTTTTATAGGATTTTCACAAAATAATCCTATAAAAATAACTACCAATAATATCAAAAAAATCACTAAAATAGACATCAAAGAGGCTATTACAGAAGGCACTGCCAGGCGTGTTGGTCGTAGTTTAGATGCCGCAAAAGCTGCAAAAAGTGACCTTATTATTATTGAAATGGATACTTATGGTGGTGGTTTGTATGATGCTGATGCCATTCGTAAAAGAATACTTAGTTTTGACAAACCTGTATGGGTTTTTATCAATAAAAGTGCGCTTTCTGGTGGTGCTTTTATTGCTATTGCTTGTGATAGTATTTATATGTCGGGTGGTGCAAGTATTGGGGCAGCAACTGTTGTCAATGGTGATGGCACGTATGCCCCTGAAAAATATCAGTCAGGAATGCGTGGAGAAATGCGTGCTACGGCAGAAAAACGTGGTAGAAACCCTCAAATTGCGGAGGCAATGGTAGATCAAACGCTAGAACTTGATTCTATCAAAGAGCCAGGAAAAGTGCTTACACTCACAACACGTGAGGCAATTAAGTTTAAATACTGTGAAGCAGAGCTAAATAGCATTGATGAAATCCTTAGAAAGTACAAAATTACAGGTTATAAAATTACTTCAAATGAAGATAGTTTTTTGGATAAAATAGTTGATTTTTTCCTAAATCCTGCTGTTAGTGGTGTGCTTTTGATGATAATTATGGCTGGTTTGTATATGGAAATGCAAAGTCCAGGCATTGGTTTGCCACTTTTTGCCTCTCTTACGGCACTTGTTTTGTATTTTGTACCTTATTATTTGGTTGGTTTGGCGCAAAATTGGGAATTATTATTATTTCTGATAGGAATTATTTTGCTTGCAGTAGAAATTTTCATTATTCCAGGTTTTGGTGTGGTGGGGGTGGCTGGTTTGGTACTTAGTTTTGGCTCACTTTCTTTGATGATGCTCAATAATGATGGTTTAGATTTTTCTGGTGTTGCAGCCAAAAATATTGTTACTTCTTTTTCTATAAGTGTGGCTGGTATGCTTGCAAGTGTGGTGTTAGGCATAATGTTGATGCCTCGTCTGCTGAATAGTAAGGCTTTTAAAGATATTTCTTTGGAAAAAACAATGGATAGCAAAAGCGGATATAGTGTGAATATGAGCGAACAAATGACAGGAAAAACAGGAACAGCTTATACAGTTTTGCGCCCTAGTGGAAAGATAATGATTGATAATATTTTGTATGATGCAAGCAGTTTGGGAGATTTTATTGAGAAAGATAGCAAAATTGTCGTTATTTCGCAAGAAACAAACACTTTGAAAGTTAAAATTCAAGACTAATCAGGATTTACAAGATGCTAAGATAAATACAAAGATAATACATTAGGTTGTGTCAGAATGGGTGTAGGACAAATTTACAAATGTATTAAAATTGTAGGGTGCGACCCTTGTGGTAGGCTGTTCAGAAGGCTGTAATGTACTTCCCCCACTTTTTGAATGAATGCAAAGAACAAACATCAAGCACTTAGAGTTTTCTGCACCGTCAGCTAAAGCAGACGGCAAAGATAAAAAAGTGAACAGAAATATCTTTTTTCTGTATTTTTATTTCCATTGCCGTCTGCTTTAGCTG
>JANYGM010000037.1 GCA_025362415.1 bacterium | reverse complement strand
ACGCTTTTGAGTTCTTTGGAAAAAGTCCGCAAGCAATAGAAAATATTAGGCGTGCTTTGCGTGGCGAGGCTTTGACTGACGTACTTTGGCTAGACAATAAATACTGGAAAGTTACGTACCAACCTACATTAGATGACCTTAACCAAGTAATTGGTATCACAGGGATAAGTGTTGATGTAACGGATATTGTCAATAATCCTGAAAAATTTAGGAAGAAAAAATAACCAATGAATTACCCAAAAATTACGGTTATTACGCCTTCATACAATCAAGGGGCGCACATAGAACAAACTATTTTGTCTATTCTTAATCAAGGATATCCAAATTTAGAATACATTGTTATTGATGGAAAAAGTACAGATAATACGCTGGAAATTATTGCAAAATATCAAAGTAAAATTATTGATAAAATCCTTTATTTCGTTTCTGAAAAAAATAACGGACTGAATGATGCCATCAATAAAGGGCTTTCTATGGCTACAGGAGAGATTATTAGCATCTTAAATGCTGGTGATTACTATGAGCCTTATGCACTTTTCAAAGTGGCAACCACATTTACAAGCGAAAGGATAAATGTCGTTTGTGGGCGTGGACGTGTTTTTAAAGATAAGCAGGCAACTCAAGAAACCATTAGAATAACAGAAGGAGCTGATGTTTTTGCTTATAATCTTGCTAAAACCATAGGTTGGGCAAGTATCAACCAGCCAGAAACTTTTTTTAGAAAAATAGTTGTTAATAAAATAGGGCTGCTTAACATAAATATTGATACTTTTGTAGCTACTGATTGGTGGATAAGATATTTGTTTGCTTTTGGTGTAGAAAACATCATCAAAACAATGGATTTGCTTGTTAATGTGCGTGAGAATGTAAATGAAAATACAAAAGAAAACAATACTTTAGAAACTAAAAAAACTGCTCAAATAATCAATAGAGATACTTTTTATTATCTTTTGGCTAGTCGTTTGCGTTTGTATGATTATAGCTATGTTATCAAAAATAATAGCATTCTGAAACCTGATTTTGATATTCAAAATACAAATTATCAAAATGATAATTATCAAAATGATAATGATGCTCTTCTTTCTGTAAAATCTCTTAATTATTTTGCTTTATTACGTGCCAATGAGGCTTTTGCAGAAAAAAATATTATCAAAACAAAGGACTTTCTCAAACAAGTTCAGCAAAATTTATTAGATAATGAAGATAAAAAATTATATTCAAAATTATCTTTTAAAACGAAATTACCTAATTGGTTGAGAGAGATTTTTTAACTATTTTTTCAACTTTAAATTATTAAAATAATGCTTTTACAACGTACTAATCAGGTTTTATTGTTTGCTTTCTTGTTTTTGGGAGCAATGATTTTAGCGCATAGTTTCCTTATTCCGCTTACTTTTGGCGCACTTGTAGCAATGTTGATGTTGCCACTTGCCAATTTTTTGGAACGCAAAAAACTAAAACGCATTTTTTCTACAATAATTTGTTTTTCATTGTTTTTGATGATTATTGTAACACTTTTTTATGCCGTATATTCTCAATTAGGTACTTTTCAGAAAGATATTCCAAGTTTGAAGATAAAAGCAACACAAAAAATTACTCATTTCCAAGATTTTATTCAAACAAAAACAGGTCTTGATGCACTCAAACAAGAGGAAATGTTACACGAAAAATCTGCGGCACTTATCCACACCTTAGAAACAAGTGGCTCACATTTTCTTAGTACAACATCTCATGTACTTGTAAATTTTTCTTTGTTTTTGGTGTATTTTTTCTTCTTTTTGATGTTTAGAGCAAAAATAAAAGGGTTTTTCTTAAAAGTCATAGACAAAAAATTTCAAGAAGAAACAACTATTGTCATCTACAAAATAGCAAAAGTTACGCAACAATACCTCGCAGGAAAAATGATTGTTTTGCTGATTTCTGCCACCTTAAACTCTGTTGCTTTTCTGATTATTGGTATAGAACACGCCATATTTTTTGGGGTTTTGGCAGCATTTTTGGGCATTATTCCTTATATAGGGACGTTTTTGGGTGCGTTTTTCCCTGCTATTATTGCACTTCTCACACAAGACACACCCACACAAGCATTAGCGGTGGTTGTGGTGATTTTTGGGATACATTTTGTAGAAGGAAACATACTTATTCCTGCCATTATAGGAGAAAAAGTAAACCTTAATGCCCTTACAGCAATGTTAGGGATTATTACTGGAGGTATGATTTGGGGCGTGGCGGGTATGGTGCTTTTTATACCACTTTTAGGAATTTTTAAAATCATCTGCGACCACGTCCCAGACCTCAATGCTATTGGTTATCTGATTGGAAATGAACAAGATATAGATGCTCCTTTGCTAGATGTCATAAAAAAATAAAAAGTGTTAGTATTTACCAACAATGAGACTTAATATATGTTGATGCAAAAATATTTTCCAAAATTTTCCCCATTCACAATATAACTTCACAAAAAACAACTCACAACTCAAAATTTACAACTCATAACTCAATCAAATTCTCATTAGGAACGTCCTCTGGAGCATATTTTTCTATCCAAAAGTTATTATAACCTTCGCCAACTCGTATGCTAATATCACCTGTATTTAGCATTTCCAGAATACATAGAAAATTATAAACAACGGCTATTTTTTCTGTATTTAGCTCAATTATCTCCAAAAAAGATAAGCGAGAACGCATATCAAGATTAGTGAGTAAAAATATTTTTTGATTTTCAATACTGTACGGATATTGTGTAATAGTATGAAGACCTTGCCTACTTTGCGTTTTAAAGCGTTCCATTACCTTTTCATATACACGCAAGAGCTTATATAAGTCCAAATCTTGCATTTCTGCATCAACGTCAGAAACAGCAGAAATTTTCTTAATTTCCTTCAAAATATTGCCTCTACGTTCTTTACTAAGCCTTTCTTCTTCTAATTTTGCAAATTCTGAAAGTACATTTTTGTATTTTTTATATTCTAAAAGATTGCGTACTAGCTCATCTCTTGGGTCAATTTCGTTGCCAAAAAGGTCTAATTCTG
>JANYGM010000031.1 GCA_025362415.1 bacterium | reverse complement strand
AGCGTAGAAAATTGTATTTAATCCAATTCAAGAATAATGCGTTTATTTGCCGTTTAGACGTTGCAAGCAACGTCTCTACAAACAAATACATAAAAACAAATATGTATTTATGCCACCTTAGACGAGAAATTAACATTACTGGGGGCAAGCCCAGCCCCTACAAAATACAACCTAAACAGTTATGAAATAAGAAAAGTACAAATTAGGTAACAAAGCACTAATGTAAATAAAAATGCCTTTAATCTTCATTAAAGGCATTTTTATTTTTACATTTATAAACCTAAAAGATGATTTCTTTAAGACCTTTTTCTTGGAGATATTCATTTGCTTTGCTAAAATGTTTTGTACCCAAAAAGCCCTGTGCAAGCGGTGAAGGGTGTGGTGCATTTAGGACAAAATGTTTAGTAACATCTATTACTGCGCCTTTTTTCTGCGCATAAGCTCCCCAAAGCATAAAAACAACATTATTTTTTTCTTCTGAAATTTTCTTAATAACTGCATCTGTAAACTGTTCCCACCCTTTCTTTTGATGAGAGCCTGGTGTTGCATCACGCACCGTAAGTGTAGCATTAAGCAATAAAACGCCTTGTTCTGCCCAGCGTTCCAAGTTTCCAGACTTAGGAATATCTGTACCTATATCACTTTTTACTTCTTTAAAAATATTAACCAAAGAAGGCGGAACTTTGATGCCGTCAGCCACAGAAAATGCCAATCCGTTTGCCTGACCTGCTCCGTGATAAGGGTCTTGCCCCAAAATAACTACTTTGGTGTCTTCAAAACTACATTTCTCAAAAGCATTAAAAATCTTATTTCCTTGCGGATAAACCGTTTGTGTGGCGTATTCTTCCTTGACAAAAGTAATCAATTTTTCAAAATAAGCCTTTTCAAACTCATCAGCAAGCTGTTTTTTCCAAGAGGCAGCAATTTTTACGTCCATTTTTATAGAGATTTTATGGTGATTTTTATAACAAGTTTGAATGAGAAGTTTTTGTATTTTAACTCAAAATTCACAACTTACAACTCACAATTATTTCAGTTCTTTTTCAGTAATTTCCTTTTTCCAAAGCTCTTTCCCATTTTTGTCAAAAATTTGGACATTTATTTTGCGTTCTTTTCTTTTCCCAGAAACATTAAAAGTAGCAAAATTACGTTGTGTAACCAACGTGTTAGGCATTTGAAGTATATTTCCTTCGTCTTTGTAGGTATGCACGCCAGCGGTAAGCGGCGAAATAGTAAAGTCATACAAAGGATATTTCATTTTATCAGAAAGTTTTGAGAGTTCTGTATGATGTCTATCACCAGATACAAATAAAATACCACTTACCTCTAATTTTTTGAGATTATCCAACAAATACTGTTTCTCTTCTACAAAATTAGCAAAATTTTCTTTCTCTTGAGCAACATTTAAGATTTGCGCACCAGATACAATAATCTTAAAAGTGGCAGGGCTTGCTGCTAAAGCATTTATTAGCCAATCAAGTTGTTCTTTGCCAAACATTTCTTTTTTTGCTACTTTATTGTTGTTTGCAGTACGGAAATAACGGTCATCTAACATAAAAAACTGCACGTCAGCCCAAGAAAAAGTGTTTACAACGCCTTTTTTATCAGGATTTGAAACGCCCGAGTTTTGATTTGCCCAAAACAGGTTAAAAATTTCACTTGTCATATCTTTGTTATGAAAACTGCCATCAGAGTCATTAGGACCAAAGTCGTGGTCGTCCCAAGTGGCATAATTATGTGTAGAACCAAGCAAAGGTTGCATTTCAGGCAATGAGCGTGTATGTGTATAGCGGTAAAGCACGCCAGTACGTGTTCCCCAATCTGCCTCACGCATATAAGTATTGTCGCCGCCCCAAATCATTAAGTCAGGTTTTTGTTTGCTGATAGCTGTAAATATCTCATAATCACCACCATAAGGTGTTCCTGGGCGGTCGTAGGGCGTGTCGTTTACATACGTGCAACTCCCAAAAGCTATCTTAAATTCTGGTGGCTCTGTGCGGTATTGCCACAAAATTTGTGACTGAAATTCTAGTGGATAATTGCGTTTTACAACTTTATTGTTGATGTAAAGTTCATATTGATATTTTTTTGAAGGTAAAACTTCATCAGCTATGATTTTTGTGGCAAAAGCATTGTTTTTTTCGGTTAAGATTTCATTTGTATAAGATTTTTTTTGAGGAAGATTTTTCTCCCAATAAGCAAATTTTACTTTTGCAGCTTCCTTTGTTTGTACCCAAAGTGCCACTTCTTTCATTTCAGAATAGCCCACCATTGGACCAGATTGCAATAATTCAGCTTGTGCAAGAATATTTTGTAAGGTAAAAATGCTAAAAATGATATTTAGCAAAATAAATTTTTTACTTTTTTTCATAAGATATTATGATATTTTTTATATTTTATGGTTTTATGAAATTCAAATAATAATTCTAATAATTTCGTTTTCTTTAATGGTAAAAAATTGCGTTTTAATTTTCTTTTTTTCTATTAAATATTGCTGATACGCTTCATTATAAGCTATTCTTTGATTTAGAACATCTTCATACTGATTGTTTAAGCCTAAAATAAGTTCACAAATCTCACGTACAGCGTGGTTTTGTCCTTCATTAGCAGAAATATAATCCCCCAAATTATTTTTTTTGATATATTCCAAAAAAAGCGGACTTGCATTTCTACTCATCACAAAGCGTAAACCTGCTTTTTGTGCCAAAGATAAATCCAAAACATCATCAAAACAAAAACTAACTTCATTATTTTCAATAAGATAATATGTTTTGATATGCTCTAAAGCCTGTATTTTATGATTAAACCCAAAATAAACGGCATCAAAACATTCTCTTTTAGCTAATTTGAAAGCAGAAAGATTATTTTCACCTGTAATAATGGCAGTAAAAGGAATTTTGCCAGTTTTGAGCCAATAAGAAAATCTAAGCAAATTCGTCCCCATAGAATCCGCTTCAGAGAATGTGCTATGCACGTTTTCACCTTTGATGCCTGCATTAAAAACCCCGTCCCAATCAAACAAGAAGGCTTTTATATTAGCTAATTTTTCAGTAATAGAAGAAAACGGCAGAGAAAACTCTCCACCGTTTTTTTCAAAAATAGATGCAATATTTTCCAATTTTATTTTTTTATTTTTGTAATTGTTTAGGTAAAAACTTGTAACTGCTAGTCATATTCTAGTTTTAAATTCGTTAAATAGGTACTGACCTCCGTTGCACTACGGTACAGACCTATTTAACAATTTAAAACTACCTAAACAATTACGTATTTTAAACCATTCCCCTAAGTAAGAGGTACGAAGTAATAATATAAAACTTTGATTATTAAGTTATTTAATTTCCATTCCTGAAAAGTAGCAACTAAAGTCCCATTCTACAAATCAGAATAATCAAAACTATTCATATATTGTGTTGTAAAATCTGTTCCAGAAACAAAATTTTTGTCTTCCATTAGCTTAATATGCAAAGGAATAGTAGTTTTGATACCTTCAATAACAAACTCTTCCAAAGCACGTTTCATACGTACCATTACTTCCTTGCGAGATTGCGCCGTAACAATTACTTTGGCAATCATAGAATCATAATTGGGAGGAATAGTGTAGCCTGCATATACGTGTGTATCAACACGTACTCCAATACCGCCAGGAACGTGAAAATTAGTTATTTTTCCTGGAGATGGACGAAAATCTTTGCTTGGGTCTTCTGCATTGATACGACATTCCATAGCAAAAGTAGTAGGAAAATAATTTTTACCAGAAATTTTTTCTCCTGATGCCACTTTGATTTGTTCTTTTATCAAATCCCAACCTGTAACTGCCTCTGTAATAGGGTGTTCTACCTGAATACGAGTATTCATTTCCATAAAATAGAAATCTCCGTGCTTATCTACCAAAAATTCAATAGTGCCAGCACCTTCATAATTGATAAATTTTGCTCCTTTTATAGCAGCTTCGCCCATTTTCTCACGCAATTTATCCGTAACAATAGGTGAAGGTGTTTCTTCAATAAGTTTTTGGTTGCGGCGTTGGATAGAACAATCTCTTTCAGAAAGATGACAAACATTGCCATATTGGTCACCAAAAACTTGGATTTCTATATGTCGTGGATTTTCTACAAATTTTTCCAAATACATATCATCATTACCAAAAGCTGCCAAAGATTCATTTTTAGCATCGTCCCAGCCTTTTTGGAAACTCTCTTCATTCATTATCAGGCGCATACCCTTACCGCCACCACCTGCAGTAGCTTTTATCATTACAGGGTATTTAATTTTCTTAGCAATTTTTTTAGCATCTTCAATGGTATGTACAAGTCCGTCAGAACCAGGCACAACAGGCACACCTGCTTTTTTCATTGTGTCTTTTGCAGTTGCTTTGTCGCCCATTTTGTTAATCATATTAGGGCTTGCCCCAATAAATTTGATGCCGTGGTCTTGGCAAGTTTGCGAAAAATCTTCATTTTCAGACAAAAAACCGTATCCTGGATGAATGGCATCAGCATTAGTGATTTCGGCAGCTGCAATAATGATAGGAATACTCAAGTAGGATAGTTTGCTTGGAGGAGGTCCTATACAAACGGCTTCATCAGCAAAACGTACGTGTAAGCTTTCTTTATCTGCCGTAGAATACACAGCAACAGTTTTTATACCCATTTCTTTGCAGGTACGAATGACACGCAAAGCTATCTCGCCACGGTTGGCTATCAATATTTTTTTTATCACAGTAGTTTTAATTAAGAATTATAGTAATGTTATTTGAGTTATTTGTGAAGACACAAACAACGGCGTGGGTTGGTAAAAATGTATTTACTTCACACCTCACACTTCACACTTCTAAACTGGTTCTACTAAAAATAATGGTTGGTCATATTCCACAGGAGAGGCATTATCCACCAAAATTTTGACAATACGCCCAGCAATTTCTGCTTCTACTTCATTAAAAAGCTTCATAGCTTCAATGATACAAAGCGTTTGCCCTACTTTTATTTCGTCACCAACATTCACAAAAAGTGGTGAATCTGGCTTAGATGAGCGGTAAAACGTCCCAATCATAGGAGATTTTACAGTGATGTAATTTCCTGCATTTGCACCTGCATTGTTGCTTACATTTGCGACAGGTGTAATGGGTGTTTCTGTGTTTACTTGTGACTGCACCTGCACTTGTGGTTGTACTTGCGCTTGTGGTTGCACTTGTACTTGTGGCTGCACGTAAGCAGTTTTTTCGTATGTAGGAACACCAGAATTACGTTTTACATTGATTTTGAACTCGTCAGTTTCAATATTGACCTCGTCTAGCGGAGATTGCGCTATAAAATTTATCAAATCTCTTATTTCTTCTACTTTCATTGCTTATCCTTTGTTAAAACTGTATTTAAAGATTGAAAAGATGCGTAATGATAGAAAAAAAATCTTAGAAAACCGAAATTTACTTTATTTTTTTATTGAAATATTGGTTTAAATGTCTTATAAGTAGTTTTTTTAATTTGTCAATTTTTGACAAAGAAGGCTTTGCTCTAAGCGAAATCATCTTTAAATACAAAAAAAGTTATAAAAAAAAGTGAAAATTAGTCCTTTTTAGGTATAGGAAGTACCAAAAAAATTGTGGAATTTTGCATTAGTAAGTTTTAGTACATCTTTCTATCCGTCAACTAAAATCTAACAATAATCCAGCAGACAAACAATGCCATCAACTTTCTAAGTGAAAAGTGTTAAATAAATAAAGATAAATAATAAAAATAGTTTTGTAGTGGTGAAAATGCAGGTGAGGTTTCTTACCTGCTTTTTTTAGATGTTTTGAAAAAATACGGCAAATGTCGTATTTTTTGTTGCTGTAAAAGTTCTTTTGTGAGTTAATTTTATGAACTTATTTTTGTTGTAAAATATAAATTATTTGTTATCTTCGTGTTTTGTGGGACACAAAACACAAAGGTTTGACTTTCCAAAAAGGTTTAGTAATGTATTATAGATAATTTCCTACTAAACTTCCCGAAAGTTTCTAATAATTTATTTTGGAAATTAGTATGTTATTTCCAGTACGTTACTAAACGCTATCAATTTGTAATGTTGTTATCTAATTTGTATTTAATTCACAACTCACAACTCATCACTCACAATTATTATGACAATCAAGGATTTACAAGATAAAAAACTAATTATTTTTGAATGTATTAGTGGTAGCAGGGCTTATGGTACAAATTTACCCAAATCTGATACAGATATTCGTGGCGTGTTTGTTTTGCCTGAAAAAGATTTTTATAGCTTAAATTATATTCCGCAAATTTCTGACACTACAAATGATACTGTTTACTACGAATTAAAGCGGTTTATAGAACTTTTGGCAGACAATAATCCAAATATATTGGAACTTTTGAATGCGCCAGAAGATTGTATTTTGCAAAAACACGAAATAATGAATATGATTTTGGCAAAAGATTTTTTGACCAAAAAATGTGAAAAAACCTTTGCTGGTTATGCCTACTCGCAGATACATAAGGCACGAGGACTAAACAAAAAAATATTTAATCCTGTGGAACAAGATAGAAAAACTATTTTGCATTTTTGCCATATCATACAAGGGAATGGCTCTATGCCACTTTTGAGTTGGTTGGAGAAAAAACAACTTTTGCAGGAAAATTGTGGACTTTCTGCAATACCGCATTTTAAGGATATTTATGCCCTTTTTTATGATGACAACCAAAATTATAAAGGAATATCCAAAAAAGAAGAAGCAAATGATGTTTTGTTAAGTTCAATTCCAAAGGAACAAATGCCAAAAACTTACCTTTATTTCAATAAAGAAGGTTATTCATCTTATTGCAAATCTTACAAAGAATACTGGGATTGGGTAGAAAAACGTAATGCAGAACGCTATGAAAACACACTTTCTCACGGCAAAAACTATGATTCTAAGAATTTGATGCATACCTTGCGTTTGCTTGATATGGCTGAAGAAATAGCCACACTCCAAAAAGTAATAGTAAGAAGACCAAACAGAGAATACCTCTTAAAAGTGCGACAAGGTGAGTTTTCTTATCAAGAACTCTTAGACGAAGCAGAAAAACGTATTGAAAATATGGAAAATCTTTACAAAAAATCAGCCTTGCCAGAAGACGTAAACAAAGACAAAATAAATCAGTTACTTTTTGAAATGAGAAAAGTTTTTTATGGGAATTTAGAATAAAAATAATATGAATCCGTTTAAAAATGAGAAAACAACATCTTATCAAGATTGGGAAGTTTTGAAAGATTTGAAATGGCATTGCACGAAATGTGAGTTAAAATCTGCACAAGCTAAAACTTGGCAAGTTTGGAGGCAAAATGGTATTCAAATGGCACAAGACAAAAATAATAATTTTTATTTACGACAAAATTGCCCTACCTGTCTAACTACAACAATTCACAGAAAATTAAAATCTTTGACTATTTTAGGAGAAACTAAAATAAGGTTTGGCATTTCTAAAAAGCTTGTGCAGAAAATAAAAGCATTTTATGAAAATCAAGAAGCTGTATTTCTTAGAGAAATGCCACCAAAAGAACTAGAAATTGACCATAAATTTCCGCAAGTAAGATGGAATAAGAACGAGGAAAAATACAGTAATAATATATCTGATGATGAAATAAAAACTAAATTTATGTTGCTCACACGTTCAAATAACTTGCTCAAATCAAGATATTGTGAGAAATGTGTAAAAACAGGTAAACGTGGTTGCTTTCCTGGTATTTATTTTTGGGGAGAAGGAAACGAAGAATGGAGTGGGAAAACAGCGTTTGACGAAAATGGTTGTAAAGGTTGTTTTTGGTACGACCCTTATCAATGGAGAAAAGATTTAAACGAAAAATTAAAGTCTAAATCAGAAGAATAATGTCAAAAATAATAAAATAATTGTAAAAAGTTAATAAAATAATTGTATTTATCAAAATAATAACTACCTTTGTAATGCCCTTAGACAAATTTAAAATAAAAGAGCTTATGGCTAACAAAAAAATTAGTTCTCAAACAGAACTCGCAAAAATGCTTGGAATCTCTAAAAATCAACTTTCTAGCATTTTATCAGAAAAATTTAATCCTATAAAAAGCAATGTAGTAGAACTTGCGGATTTTCTTGGCGTAGAACCCAAAGACTTAATATTACCTAACAATAAACACGAATAAATCTAAATGAACTATATAGGCTCTAAAAATAAACTCGCTGATTTTATCAAAAAAGGCGTTTATTCTGTTGTGGGTGATGATTTATCTGATAAAATCTTTTGTGATATTTTTGCAGGAACAGGAATTGTTGGAAGGAATTTTAAAGATGAAGTAAAACAAATCATTTCTAATGATTTGGAATATTATAGTTTTGTATTGAATAAAAACTACATAGGCAATCATGAAAAGATAGATTTTCAAATTTATTTAGATGAATTAAATGCCCTCAATGATGTAGAAGGCTTTATTTTTGAACAATATTCTCAAAATGGTAAGGCAAATAGAAATTATTTCTCTGAAAATAATGGTAAAAAAATTGATGCGACTCGTCAGAAAATAGAAGAATGGAAAAATAATAACCAAATAAATAACGAACTTTACTACTTTCTCTTGGCATCTTTGCTAGAAAGTGCCGACAAAATAGCTAATACTGCCTCTGTTTATGGTGCTTATTTGAAACAAATAAAAAAATCAGCAGAAAAAAACATCAATATACTGCCTGCCATTTTTTCTGTCAATCACAACGAACACCAAGTTTTTAATGAAGATTGTAATGTTTTAATCAAAAAAATTGAAGGTGATATTTTGTATCTAGACCCACCCTATAATGCCCGTCAATATGGCGCAAACTATCATTTGCTTAATACCATTGCCAAATATGATACCTTTATTCCAAAAGGAAAAACAGGTTTGCGCAATTATAACAAGTCAAAATATTGTAATAAAAATAGCGTTTGGGTGTCTTTTGAAAATTTGATACAACAAGCAAATTTTAAATATATATTTTTGAGTTATAATAATGAAGGTTTAATGAGTGAGGAAACAATCAAAAAAATTATGCAAAAATATGGCAAATATGATTTAATTACAACTGATTATCAACGCTTTAAAGCTGATAAAACAGAAAATAGAAATCATTTTGCTACTTCAACAACTGAATTTCTACATATTTTGGAGAAATAATAAAAATGTTACAATAAACCAACATTTTTTCACTAATATTGTATTCTATGTTTTCTATGTGCCTATGTGGTAAAAATATCAAAAATAAACCCTAAAATCTTCTATGAAAAACCTTCTTTTGCTTTCTTTTCTCCTTATTTTCTCTGCTTATTCTTGCCAAAAAACGCTTTCAAAAGAGCAATTAAGGCGTATTGCGTTAGAAAATGAAGTGATGGTACTTCACGACAGTATTATGGCAAAAGGTGGCAAAATGCAACAACTTGCTACAGAACTTAATAATTTTAAAGATAAATACAAAGAAGATAGCATCACAAAAAAAATTGATTCTCAAGTGTTTGCGCTCACACAAGCTGATGATTTGATGATGGATTGGATGAAAAATTATCAAACACCTGCCAAAAGAGATACCAATAACATTACAACAGAAATGAAATATTTATTAGATGAGAAAAAGAAAATATTGCTTGTAGGCTCACAAACGGCACAAGCTATCAAAAATGCAAGTGTTTTGAGAGATAAATTAAAAGCAATTCAATAAAATAATTAGGATAAATTACTGTCGCTTGGCTCTTGCCAAGTGACGACTATAAAAAGGCTTCCAGCCTTTATTATCCATCAAAATAGTTCATAGGCTAGAAACCTAAAAGAATAGTAGTCACTTGCCTAGAGGCAAGCGACAGTAAAAAATCAATAAAAATAAACGCATAATGAACTAATTTCACCTTTTAATTGTATGCCTTTTATATGAAATCAAAAAATAATGGTAAAGGTAAACCCTTTACAAACAAAAAAAGTAGCTCAAAAACTGGCTTACAAGACATTGACCCAAAAAAATTGAAGGCTAAAGTTCTTCAAATTATCTCAAAACCCAAGCATTTTGGCTACTCCTCACGTACCGTTTTGCGCAACCTCAACTGGGAAAACAAACACGCAAAAACACTTGTCCAAAGCGTAATAGAAGAATTGTTGGAAGAAGGGCTGATTTATCTCACAGAAGAAGACCGCTACAAAGCCTCTGGTGCGCCTGATGCCATTATGCACGTAGGCACAATAGACCACGTAAACCAAAGATTTGCCTTTGCAACGCTTGAAGGAATAGAAAAAGACATCAAAATTGATACCCGTGATTTGCATAGTGCCGTTGATGGTGACACTGTCAAAGTGGCTATTTATGAAGATGACGAAGTAGAAGGACGAAAAAATAATCAGCCTCCTGTGCTTTCTGGTGCAGTTATTGAAGTTTTGAAGCGCAAAAGGCAGGAAATTGTGGGCGTTGTCCAACTCAATAAAACTTTTGCATTTGTTTTGCCTGATAGCAAAAAAATCTATTTTGATATTTATGTTCCCATTGATAAAATTGCTGGAGCGCAAAATGGCGACAAAGTAATGGTCAAAATCACAGAATGGCCTATGGTTGGCAGAAATGCTAACGGAATAATTACCAAAATTCTTGGAAAAGCAGGTGAACATAAAGCAGAAATGCACGCCATTATGGCTGAATATGATTTGCCTTTTGCATTTCCTAAAAATGTAGAAGAGTCTGCAAAACGTGTTTCTAGTGAAATTCCTGATAAAGAAATTGCTAAAAGAAAGGATTTTAGGAAAATTACAACCTTCACTATTGACCCCGACAATGCCAAAGATTTTGATGATGCCCTTTCTATCCAAAAGCTAAAAAATGGTAACTGGGAGATTGGTGTGCATATTGCAGACGTTAC
This sequence comes from bacterium, assembly GCA_025362415.1. GTDB lineage: Bacteria > Bacteroidota > Bacteroidia > Cytophagales > Thermonemataceae > JANYGM01. The sequence continues at coordinate 7,880 of JANYGM010000031.1, read as the reverse complement.
GTATTACGTAAAACCTAACACTTTGCTAGAAAAAGAGGCTTACGAGCGTGCTACATCAGTTTATTTGGTGGATAGAGTTGTACCAATGCTTCCAGAAAGACTTTCTAACGGACTTTGCTCACTTGTTCCTAATGAAGATAGGCTTACTTTTGCAGCAGTTTTTGAAATAAAACCTGATGGAAATATTGCTAATGAATGGTTTGGACGCACTATTATTCATTCGGACAGGCGTTTTTCTTATGAAGAAGCACAAGAACGTATAGAAACTAAAAAAGGTGATTTTGCAAAAGAAATCAATATTTTGAATGATTTGGCTAAAAAAATCTGTGAAATGCGTTTTCAAGCAGGAGCTATTAGTTTTGAAACATCAGAAGTGAAGTTTAAACTTGATGAAAATGGCGTTCCTTTGGCACTTGTGCAAAAAGTCCGTAAAGATGCCCATAAATTGATAGAAGAATTTATGTTGCTTGCTAATAAGCGTGTGGCACATTTTGTTTATGAACAACAAAAAGGGGAAAACAAAAACACAATGGTTTACCGTGTTCACGAAGCCCCTAACCCAGATAAAATAGCTACTTTTGCAACTTTTGTCAAAAGATTTGGTTACAAAATTGAAACACAAGGCAAAAAAATGTCTAATTCTTTCAATTTAATGTCAAAAGATTTGGAAGGAAAGCCAGAACAAAGTATTTTACAAAGTTTGGCGGTGCGTACAATGTCAAAAGCAAAATATACCACAGAACCAAAAGGGCATTTTGGGCTAGCATTTGAACATTATTCTCACTTTACCTCCCCTATCCGCAGGTATCCTGATATGATGACACACCGACTTTTGCAGCATTATCTCACAAAAGGAAAATCTGTGAGTAAAGAAGAATATGAACTAAAATGCAAACATTCTTCTGATAGAGAAAAGCGTGCTGCTGATGCAGAAAGAGCCTCTATTAAGTATAAACAAGTAGAGTTTATGCAAAATGTTAGCAAAGCACAAAATAATAAAGTCTTTGATGGCATTATTACAGGCGTTACAGAATTTGGGATTTATGTGGAAATCATAGAAACTAAATGTGAAGGACTTGTACGTATGAGTGATTTGGGAGATGATTTTTATACGCTTGATGCGCAAAATTATAGAGTTATTGGGCAAAATAGTAAGAAAATTTATAGTTTTGGGCAAGCCGTGCAGGTTTATATCAAAGATACAAATCTTTCAAAACGTACCATTGATTTGGAACTTATGCCAGATAAACCCAAAAAAGAAACTAAAAAACCTTTCAAAAAAGGAAAGTTTTAGGATATTAAATTTTTTTTGGTTGCCACAGATGCACAGATAAATACAAAAAGGTACAATTTTCGTATGAAAATCGTACCTTTTTTGGTTTCTGAAAAATTTAGTCCTTTTTAGGTATTGCCTTTGTTCAGAAAAATATTGAACTTTACAAAAAATAATTTCACTTTTTTTACAAGATTTTAGTTACTTTCTTCAAAGTTTACGTATATAGTAATACTACCAAACAAACATCACTTAAATCATTTTAATTCAAATATTTTTCACTTATGGCAAAGTTTAACTTGTCCCAACTCCCTGTTTTCGTTTTTTCTTTCGTTGTTAGCTTTTTTCTGCTTTTTTCCGCTAATTCTGCAAAAGCACAAATATTTGTAGATGCCTCACGCCCAGATGATACAGGCAACGGACTTTCTCTGGCAACCGCCAAGCAAACTATTGATGCAGCTATTTTAGTAGCCTCAACAAATGATAATATCAGCATTGCTGCTGGTTCTTATGCAGGTTGTACACTCAACAAATCTGTTAATTTCATTGGTGCAGGCATAGGTGCGACCATCATACAAGGTGCAGGCGCAGGAAATGGCATCAATATTACTACAGATTTGACCAATGTTACTATTCAAGGGCTGACCATCACTAATTTTACTAATGGTATCAATGCCACTTCACCAGCCGTTATCCTCACTAATTTTAGCCTGCAAAATGTTTCCGTAAGTGCCAATATAACACACGGTTTGTTTGTCAATGCAGCTACTTTTGTAGGTTTAAACATTACCAACTCATTTTTCAATAATAATGGTGGTGCTGGTAGTAGTGGTAGAGGTGCTTGGATATTTACGCCTAGCGTGGCGCATAGCAACATTGTCATCACCAATACCCAATTTAATAATAATAATTTGGTGGGTTTTGATTTAGCACCACACAATTCCTTAAGTAACCTTACTATTAGTGGTTGTGAGGCTCGTAACAATGGTGATGCAGGTTTTAGCTTATATTCTGGTATTGCTTCTCCTGCTAGTAATCAAGTCATTGTAACTAATAATATTATAGAAATGGCTGGTAATCAGCGTTTTGGAATGGAAATCAAAAATATGGTTGGAAATGGAAATCTCACAGGTGCAGGAAGTGTGGTTGTGTCTGATAATCATATCTTTAAAACTTCAATAGGTAATAATTCTAGAGATTTTGCAGGAATAGCCATTATTTGTCGTAGGTCTGGCAATGCTACTTACCCAGAGCCTAGTGGTGTGGTGGTTATGAACAATACTATACAAGATATTCAACCAGGAAATGGTACTTGTGGCACTTGTGCAGGTGTTATTGGGAATGGTTTTGGGATAGTTGCAGGCGGACAAAATCATAAAATTTTAAATAATAATATTACTGGTTGCCAAATTGGGGTTCAGTTGCAAGGTGGAAATACCAATGCTGGAACTGCCACAGATAGCCCTTCTAGCACAGGACATACCAATACATTGTATTTTGATAGAGATAATTCTGTTAGTTGTAACGGCAGTATTGTACGCCAAAATAATATTACTGGTTATACTTCTAAAGCTATTAGAAATGTCCAAAATAGTACATCTGTTCCTGCGCCTGTGTTGGTAGATTACACAGGGAATTTTTTTGGTGGTGTTACTTTTCCTATTGCAGATATTGAAAGCCATTTGGTTTCAGATGCGGGTGTTGCGCCTACATTTGCAGCTTTTGCATCAATTACGAACTCCAATGCAGCTTTTAATCCTTGGGCTGCCGTTGATTTAGATGATACCGCAGGCACTTTAACCCTTCAAAGAGGCGTTCAAATCTTAACCTCAAAAACATATAGAGCTGAAGATGATGTACTTACACGCATCACAACGGCACTTTTACCTATTCAACAAGGTATCAATATAGCAAACCCTTTGATTAAAGATGTTTTGGATATTAGAAGTAATATTACGCATTATCCTATTAGTACAAGCATTACTATCAATAAAGCTATCACACTTTTAGGAAATGGTGGCACAACACGCCCAGAACTTATTATGCAAGCGTTGCCAACCACTACAAGAAGTATTTTGATAGCATCAGCACAAAATATCACCATTGATAACCTGCATTTGAAGGTTTTGGGCGGAAAAGGTGTATCTGCAACACGTGCTTTTGGTATCTTTGTTGCCAATCATACTACTTTGCTTTCTTACAATAATTTAGTTATTCAGAATAATTTTATAGAAAACATAAACCCAGGTGCATTAGACTTCTTTTCTTTTGCTATTGGGCTTTCACAAGATGGAAATCTCTTAGCCATCAATAACAACAATGTAACAATTACCAATAATACTGTATTTTCTGGTGTGGGGAATGCCCTCTTTGGGCGTGGCATTAGAAGTGTAGGCAATTTTGGGCTTATCAATAACAATACTTTTACTTCTTATTATGGAATGCAACTTCCTAACCTGCTTGGTGGAAATATGACCATCAATAACAACTTTTTTAATGTTGTGGGTGAGGCTGCTGTAGAAATCAATCTTCCAGGACAAAATAACGGCATTCATACTATTTCAAATAATACTTTTACAGGTGCAGTAGTTACGTTTCCTGCTTTTTCTATGATAGAAATAAAAGATAATGGGAACGCAGCAGGCATTACTTCTACTATCAATATTACAGGAAATACCTTTACTGATGTGGTTTCATTTGGAGTTTTTGCAGGACGTTCTAGGAATATCAATATTTCTAATAATAATTTTACGCCCAAAGCTGCTAATACTACCTACAATCACATTCAAATCAATACAAAATTTAGAACTACTGGTGCTTCTACTGCCGTTTCTTGTGATAATATCACCATAAAAGGAAATACTTTTAATGCTAATGCCGTTGTGGGAGGTACAGGAATTGTATTTGCTAACCATTTTTCTGGTGTAAATCCTGCTTTTACAAATGTTTTTATTGGCGGAAATGCAGGAGGTGAAGAAAATAATTTTGCTACTAATATAGCTACATTTATTAGTTTAGACCCTTTTGCAGGTAATTCTAGTGCTATTTTGCCTGCTATTTGGACAGGTGTACCAAATAGTACAACTATTGCCGTTGCTGAAAACTTTGATGCGCAATTTAATAATTTTAATGTGGGAGCAGGTTTAAGTTTGCCTTCTGCTATGTCTAATGCTGATTTGATTAAATTAGAAGATAAAATTAGCCACAGAATTGAATACCAACCACTAGGCTTTGTAACAGTAAAACCTAATCACGTTTTTGTTACTCAAAATAGCTTTCTAACTGGTTTTACTACTTCTCCACGCATACAAAGAGGTACAGGCGTACCCACAACAGACGGTTTTACTATCAATGTAGAAGGTTTTGCTTATGCTGATGATGCCCTGACAATACCTACAACGGCTTTTAATATGAATTTTCAACCCGTTACTGGTATTGTAAGTACGCCAAATTGGACAATGAACGGCGCAACAAAAACGCTCACACTTTTAGGAGATTTGACTATCAGTAATCAAGTTGTTTTTACCAACGGAAACATCAATACAAATGCGAATACGCTTATTTTTGGAAATACTGCCATTGACCCAGCCATAAATCCTGCTACAAATGGTGAAAAATCTGCTAGTCGCATCATTGGTAAAGCACAAACGACTCGTGTAGTAGGCGTTGGTGCGCTCACCTACTTGGGCGTAGATATTCCTGCAGGTACGGACTTAGGAAATGTTACGCTTTTGCGTACTTCTGATACTAATATTGGAGTTACAGGCATTGTTACAGTTGGTACAAACAACTCTATTGCTTGTAATTGGCTGATTACGCCACAGTTTAATGTAGGAAGAAATAATGTAAGTTTTAATTGGTTGCCTGATTTGAACAACGGAAAAGATTTGAATAACCTTTCTATTTGGAGTTTAGAGCCTGCTGTTGGAAGTAATTGGATAAAGCAAACCGTTGATTTTGTTGCACCTACCACCTCCCCACTTGTGAGTAGTATTACTGTGAATGCTACTAATTTTTCTACTTGGACAATTTCTGATATTGTTAATCCTTTGCCTCTTACGTGGCTTTATGTGCGTGCAAGCCTAAAAACAAATACTAATCTTCAAATTCCTGTTATCTCGTGGGCAACTGTTGCAGAAGTAAATACAGCTTATTTTGATGTAGAACGTAGTATTGATGGGCGTAATTTTGAGAAAGTGGGTAGAATTGAAGCAAAAGGAAGTTTAAATTTTAATAATCAAAATGAATATGCTTTTGATGACCTAAATGCCTATGAATTAGCTAAAAACGTACTTTATTACCGTTTGCGTCAGGTGGATAAGAATAATATTTTTACTTATTCAAAGATTGTAAGTGTTAATATGTCAGGTAAAAACGAGGCTATTTTTGTAGAAAACATCTATCCAAACCCTACAAATGGCATTTTCAATGTAAATCTTAATCTAAAAAATACAGCTACACAAAACGCATCTATGAAAATCTTTGATGCAACAGGCAAAATACTTAAAACATATCTCCTTAAAAATAATTTTAGTCAGTTTGATTTGTCTGATTTGCCTTTGGGAATGTATTATCTTGTTTTTTCTGATGAAAAACAAACCAAAACATATAAAATAGTAAGAAATTAAGCCACTAAGGAAAAGTACGAAGTAAGAGGTACGAAGTACGAATGTAAAACTTTGATTATTAAGTTATTGTAAAAACAAAGCTAAGCAAGTGATGTTTTGAGATAATAAAAAAAACTTTTGGAAAGTTTGAAATTTCCCAAAAGTTGAATACAAAAAAAGCCTTTCCAAACTTTGGAAAGGCTTTTTTGTTTATCTAAGCGGTCGTTTAGAAGATACAAACAATACAGTTTTTATATTTTGTATTCATTCACAACTCACAATTCTTTTCTTAGCCTAGCCACAGAAATACCTAATTGTTCTCTGTATTTGGCAACTGTACGGCGGGCAATTTGGTAGCCTTCTTCATTAAGCATCTCCTCTAATCTGTCATCTGAAAGCGGTTTTTTCTTATTTTCGTTATCTACAAATGCCTTCAAATGTGCTTTTACTTCTCTACTACTTGCATCTTCTCCAGAATCCGTTGAAATACCTTCAGAAAAGAAATATTTAAGCGGAAACATTCCAAATTCTGTCTGAATACTCTTGCTATTTGCCACACGAGAAACAGTAGAAATATCCATATCAATGCGCTCTGCAATATCTTTAAGTATCATTGGCTTAAATTTATTCTCATCTTCGTGCAAAAAAAACTCATATTGAAAGTCCAAAATTGCTTCCATTGTCTTCATAAGTGTATTTTGGCGTTGTTTGATGGCATCAATAAACCATTTGGCAGCATCAAGTTTCTGTTTGACAAATGAAACAGTATCTTTAACGACCTTGTCTTTTTTATCACTTTTGTCATAGGTATCAAGCATTTCAGCATAAGCACGGCTTATTTTGAGTTCTGGCGCATTACGAGAATTAAGTGTGAGTTCTAATTTTGTACCATTTTTGGTCAAAATAAAATCAGGGATAATGTATTGAGTACCAGAGTAATTACCCCCAGAAGTGTCGCCAGGCTTTGGGTTGAGGTGCGTAATCATTTTGATGACTTTTTTGAGATGCTCACTATCAATATTTATTTTTTTCTCAATTTTGTCATAATGTTTCTTACTAAATTCAACAAAATGATGCTCAATGATGTCTATTGCTATATTTATTTCTTTGTGTTCCTCGTCTGTGTGAGCATCTTCAATATGTTTTCTTTCTAGTTGCAAAAGCAAACACTCTTGTAATGTACGTGCAGCAATACCTGCAGGCTCAAATTTCTGAATTTTATGCAGCACTCTTTCAATTTCTTTAAGACTTATTTCAAGGTTTTGCGCAAAAGCTAAATCATTGATAATCAATGCTAAATCTCTACGAATATAACCATCTTCATCAATACTTCCAATAAGTTGTTTGGCTATTATTTCTTCTTTTGGCTCAAGTTTTACAAAGCCCAACTGCATTTCTAGAGAATCAATCAAATCTTCATACATAGCAACAGGCATTTCTTTGTCGTCATCATCTTGCCCATTGTTGCCATCTCCTTGCATTTTATAGCCACTATCATCTTGCAAATATTCACCCACATTGATATCTTGATTACTATTTCCGTCATAATCATAGTCATCTTCATAACTATCATCAGTATTGTCATCATTAGAATTTTCATCATCTTTCTCTTTCTCATCTTTTTCTTCTTTTCCTTCTTCTAAAACGGGGTTTTCTTCTAATTCTTCTTGAATACGAGTATTAAGTTCTGCTGTAGGAATTTGCAGAAGTTTAATGAATTGTATTTGTTGTGGCGAAAGTTTTTGTTGTAAAGATTGGTGAATTGATAGCTTTTGCATAATATAATTGTGAGTTTAAAATTAGGAATTAGGAATTATAAATTGTGAATAAAAACCATAATTCGTAATTGTTGCTAGCAACTGCTAGTTCGTAATTGAATAAAGTGCTAATTTAAGTAATTTTTGGATAAAAAAAACTTTTCAGACTATTTTTTTGTATTTATTTTAAGTTTACAGGTTTTTAGGCACAATTTTTGCTATATGTTGTTTTTTTGATTTTTT
>JANYGM010000024.1 GCA_025362415.1 bacterium | reverse complement strand
CAAAACAGCCGCCTCATTATAAGCTAATGATTTCTTTTCATAAAGAATGTTAATCAATTTTTGTTCTTTTTCTGTGAGTGTAAGCGTATCTAAATTGATATTTTGGTTAATTTCTACCCTAGATTGGCTACTTATCTTCAACCCAGAAGGAAGTGCAGCGTTCAGCACTTCTCCAATGGTACACATATAATAATCAGCCATCCAAACAAACATTTCTAATTGCTTATGAGTAACTAATGGTATCTCATCAAGAAGTTCTAAGATGTATTTAGCTTGATATTGTTGGGGCGGATTTTGATGTATTGTGTGAACTACGGCAGTTAAGACCTTTTTATTACCAAATTGCACTATCACTCGTGCGCCCACGAGTATATTATCATTTAGCTCAAAGGGAACACGGTAAGTAAACAGCTTAGGAATAGGAATAGGTAAGATAACATCAACAAACAACGTGATACGTTCAGTTTCTTTGTCCTTGCGGAATAATTCATTCATAATTTTAGGTATTTGTAGAGACGTTGCTTGCAACGTCTAAATGTAGAACAATGTATTTGTTTTGACCTAATGACATTATTATTTTTTATTATGTTATTATTTGTCGTTTAGACGTTGCAAGCAACGTCTCTACAATTAATACATTTCGTTTTTATCAAAAAATTTAAACAACCGTAATTCGTAATTGATAATTTGTAATTGAATTTTATTGTTTATATAACCATTTATCAAGATAAATAGCTTTTTTTATAGCTGTAATTTGTTCTGTTGTTGCTAATGATGGTTGTCTGTCGTCTGCGGTGAATGTAAAAACAGGAAAAGATTGTACTACTTTTCCATTATAGATATAATTATGTAGAAAAAATCCTTGACGAACAGCATTTCTATGTATTTGGTCAAACATAAAGTTTCCTAATCCGTGAAAAATTGGTTTACCTTTATACATTTCTACATATTGTACATTATGCGCTTGTGAACCATATACAAAATCAGCTCCTAAATCAACCAAATAACGTGAAATTTTTTCTTGCGCTTTTGTCGGAAAATAATTATCAGACTCCGCAAATTGAACAGATGCAAAAATATACTGTATTTGAGTGTCTTTTTTTAGTTCTGTGATAATCTTTTTTACTTTTGCACTATCATAACGAGCAGCACCAACACTTTTAGGAGTATCTGCACACTCTGCACAAGGACAAAGTTCATTATAACCAACAAAAGCTATTTTTTTATTATCTTTGAGCGTAATAATAAGTGGTTTGAAAGCATCAGCAGGACTCATTCCACCTCCAAAAGTCTGTATATTATTCTTTTTGTAAAGATTTATAGAATTTTCATAAGGTTTTGTGCCATAATCAAGATTATGATTGCCTGTAAGTTCTACTATATCAGCTCCCAAATCTAAAAAAGATTGAAAATGTGCCTCTTTGCTACAAAATTTCATACCTCTTTCTAATTTGCAATCAGCAATAAAAGAAACTTCATTACTAATATGAGTTAAATCAGAGCCTTGAAATTCTGGTAAAAGTTTCTCTGTAAGCCATTTTATACCATTTTTTTCTGTTTGTGTACCTGTAAAACGTGTAACCGCAGTAACGCCAGTCAAAGTAAATTTAGTAATAGTATTTTTGTAGTCAAAAACAGTGCTTTTATCAACAATAAGAGGATATTTTAGTTGATTTTTTGTATTATTATCATCAAAAAACGTAATATTATCAATTTGCAAGGCTTTAAATTGTGGCGTAAGACGTGCCAAATCTACAATTAAAATATTATCTTTTGCCAAAACACTAAAATCACTAAGATTTTTGAGTGTTTTAGTATTCTTTCCTTTAAAAAACTCGTCTGCTTGTGCTTTTACATCTTGCAAAACATATATTTTGCTTTCTAAATAGTTTTTTTTGAGTTCTTCTAGAGAAATATTAGTTTGTTCTGATGCAAATCCTACAACTGCAAATAAAATATTATTTTCATTTGAGAGTTTTATTTGTTGATTTTTTGATAATGCTAAAGATTGATTACTTTCGGAAGGTACACAAGCTATAATAATTCCTAAAATTGTGATAAAAGCAAGTAGTAACAAAGTTATTTTTTTCATATTTTATAATGTAATTTGATAATTGGATAATACTATTTTTGTTTTAAAATCTATAATTATAACATCTGAACTTATAATTATAACATCTGAACTCATAATTATAGCATCTGAACTTATAATTATAGCATCTGAACTTATAATTATAACATCTGAACTTATAATTATAACATCTGAACTCATAATTATAACATCTGAACTCATAATTATGACCTTTTATGTTATAATTATAACATCTGAACTCATAATTATAACCTTTTATGTTATAATTATAACATCTGAACTCATAATTATAACCTTTTATGTTATAATTTGTTAATTTTAGTATAAATTTTGTACAAACTGTTAATTTTTACGTTGTAAGCAGAAAGCAAAGATACTAATTTTATTAAAATTTTTGAGAAAAAAGGTAAATAATTAGACAAATTATTTACTTTGATAAAGTTTTGATAATCATTAACTAACTCAAAATCTTCCATAAAAAAACTCTGACGTAAATGATAAAAAGTATTTTTGGCAAGTGCTTTGTATTCTAGTTGATTTTTGCAGAACAAAGCTGCTTTTTTAAGTATTTTTAGTGTATCTTTAAGTAAAATATTTTGATGATTATTGTCTTTTTTTTGATAAAATTTATTAGAAAGAGAATAATTAGAGATGCGTTTTTTTACTAAACAGGTATCAACGTAAACATATTTCCAAATAGGAGTAGTACGCACCCAAAAATCAAAATCTTCATAGCTCAAAGTATCATCATAACCCTTAATACCTATTTGTTTGTGCAAAAAAACTTCTTGTCTTATCATCATAGTAGGCGCACAAATCAAATAATTCTCTAAAATATCCCTAAAAAGATACCCTTTTGGCTCACCTTGCGGAATGTTTTGTATAGTTTGTAGTTTTTTATTGACTTTAAAATGTGTTTTGATGTCTTCTGAAACTTCGTTAATGTACATTGCATTTGTAAAAATTACTCCAACATTTTCATCTAAGTTTTCAAAAGCATTTACTAGGCTTTCTATATGTGTTGGCAACAAAATATCATCAGTTGCAAAGTCAATAATATATTTTCCTTTGATGTGAGCTAATGCAAGGTTGAAAGAAGCACAATTACCAATGTTTTTTACATTATCAAAGATACGAATATGTTTTAATGGCTGATTATTTTGTAACATTTTTAATTCATAATCTGCAATTATTTCATTTATTTTGTCTTTGCTGTCGTCCTGACTAGCATCATCAACAATAAAAAGCTCAATATTTTGGTAGGTTTGCAAAAGTATTGAGTTAAGAGCCTCCTCTAAAAAGCAAGCGTGATTATAACACAAGCAAATAACAGAAACAAGAGGCAAATTAGGATTCATTTTGAAGAAAAAAAGAAAATATTTGTTATTGTATTGAAAATGTAGGGGCTGGGCTTGCCCCTGCCCAATATGCGTAAGCAATGCGTAGAACAATTTTTACTTTTGCCCAATATGCGTAAGCAATAGGTAAATTATTTTTTGTTATTATTTTTTGAATTATTGTTGTTATTGTTTGTCGTGTTGCTTACGCATATTGGGCAGGGGCAAGCCCAGCCCCTACATTGTTTGTTGTTATTTATTATTTTCTTATTTTTTTTTGATTTTAAGTAAAAATTTTAACTGTCTTAGTGCGGTTTGGTTGCGTATTTCATAAATGGTGCGGTACAAACTTTCTTTTTCTTTCCTCGTAAGATGCCAACTAAGGCTTGCACGCTCCGAAATGATGATTTTATTAGGGTCTATCTTGATTTTACCTTCCATTTTATCTCTAATTTCTTGCATATCTTTGGAAATAGGTACATATTGGAACTCTACTTTATGAACAAAGTTGTTAGGAAACCAAGATTGTGAGAACTCCATAAGGTCGTCATTGTGAATATCTTGAATATGTTCCTGATTAGTATAAATGCTCTCCAACGGCATAAATAATTTCTCAAACAAAGAAGGTTCTAGGTTGTCCTCAATAGGACGGTCTTTGGGCGTATCACGAATGGAGACGACCACCACACCAGACGTGTTCTTCGTAATCCAATTTTTGAACACAAAAGCAAATCTTGCTGCGCTACTTACTCCAAAATTATCTATCAGACCTGCGTCCATTATCTGCATTTCAGGCTGACTAGGCAAATTTATGTTTGGTGTCATATACGGAAAAGTTGCATTCATTCTAAGAGCTGTCAAAAAGCGCAAATCTTCACTTTTTTGCATCTCAAAATACCTTAAAAACTCTATCCCTTTGATTTTTTGGTTGATAAAACGTGATTGATAGATGTTTGGAGCGCACATATACGCCATATTTTGAGGAGAGATATACAATTTACGCCCATCATTGGCAATAATAGGCGTAAGCAAAAGCATTGGCACAAGTCCTTTTTCCTCTGGTTCTTTGTAAGAAGACAAAGGTTTATCTAAAATGCCGCCTGTATTCTGGTTTAAACTCTCTTCTAGGGCATATCCTCTGTCTTCATTGTATTCTTTTTTGTTATAAACAAACTTTTTAAACCTAAAAAACAAATCATTGACCACCCAACTAAAAGTAACGGAGTTGAGGTTATCTCGTGAGATGTTTTCAAAGTATTCTCTGGCATAAATATTGATATTTTTGCCCATATTTTTTTGTAAAACTAACTCACGAAAGTAAGCAGCTCCCACCATACCACCAGATGCCCCCGACATAAGTATTGTGTTTTCCATAAGTTGCCCTCCCAGCGTGCTATCTACGTGTTGTAGGGTGCGCATAGTCCAAGCGGTCGCCCTAAGACCGCCACCGCTGCTGCAAATAAAAACTAATTTAGGCTTTTCATTCTTTGGGAACTTGTTTCGCCAATTATCTAAGAGTTTAATAGTCTTATCAAAGTCCTTTTTATAGTTTGAATCTGCGGAAACTTCTGCAATTTTTGCGAGAGAATATTCAGGTTTTTTGTTGGTATGATAATCCATTCCGTAAGCCTCATAATTTATCTTGAAAAACTCGTGATTTAAGGCAAAATTAAGTCCAAATATTAAGATAAAAATGGTAGCATTTGTCCAACCACGCATCCAATAAGACAATGCACCTAAAAACATCAAGAAAATAGTCATAAGTAACAACACACTAGCTGCTGCAGGTATCTGAAAAACAGGATTATTGTTGTTAGAACCTAAAACAAGGACAACAATAAGGATAATTACCTGTATAAGAACAGAGTTAAAGTGGTTTTGTTTGAAAACTTTGAAGATAGCTTGACGTTCTACGGCGGTATGATCATTGGTAGGCTTGGGCAAAAAGTAATCATTAAGGTAAAAATCAACTCTATAGTTCTGTTCTTTGGCAGATTTGTAGCGTTCCATAATATTCACCCTGCTAATGATGGTTCTACGTATCTTAATATTAAAATTTACTTTGAAAAACTTAAAAATATCTTTGTTCGTAAGAAGAAAATATATCCAAAAAAGCCCTTTCATTAGGCTATAACCAAGAAATAAGCCGCCCATTTTGAGATAAATGTCGTGTTTATCTTCTAGTGCATCAATATTTTGAAAATGATAATAGTTATATAGATAAAGTGCCATAAAACTAAGTGGCACAAGGCTGTTATTGATACAAAATTTTGAGAAGGGATGTTTAAGTCCGCCCAAAAAACTAAATTGGTGTCCGTCCAGGATATAACAAGTGATATGATAAGACATTGTAAAGCCACCCAAAGTCAGTCCAACAATGAAAATACCCCAAAAATTGACTCTATCCATATATTCAGGCTCTAAAAATAGGTAAGGCAAGCCAATAGTTGTGCCAATACTTTTGGTAATAATCAAAAATAAGACTACCCAAATAAGCATTATGATTTGATTTTTCTTAATGTTTACGAGTAGAAGTTGGAAAGGGAGGGTATAAAATAGGCGTGAGAGTAGTATTTCTTTGAAAAAACTTACAAAGAATTGATATATTTTGATAGAAAGATTTTTGAGGATTATAAAAAGTTTAAATAAGTGGATTTTCATTTTGATTAGTAAAATAAATGCTTTGAGTGCCTTAAAACGACCTCAATATAAGCAGTTTTTTTCTAAAATCAATAAGAAAATAAGAAAAAAAATTGTACTATATTCCCCACGTTTTACGTGGGGAGATGATATTTTAGCTCTTTCAGGATTTTAAATACAGTTATTTTTCTAAAATTCAATCAAATGTGGAGAACTTGTATTTTTTTTCTTATCCACTTACTTGAAAGACTAATTTTAGTAGTTTAAAAGCTATTCAATAATTTTCTTTTGTACAATTTTTTTATCTAAAAATTCTCCTACATAAGAAAATTTTTGTGCTTTATTCCAGTATTCTAGTGCTTTTTCTTGCTGATTTAGTCTAAAATAAATATCTCCTAAAAGTTCTAAGGTTTTGCCATTAGTTGTTTTTGGCAACTCTTTTTCTAAGATATTTTTTGCATCTTCTAATTTTGCTTGTTTATACAAAATAAGTGCATAAATATACCTATGTTCTTCTATTTGAGGTTCTTTTTCAATGGCATCTTTCAAAATTTTGTTCCCATTTTCTAGTTTTTTACCTGTTTTTGCGAGTGCTTCAGCTTGTTTTACCTGAAAATAGATTAAATTATTGCTTTCTTTTAAGATTTTAGTATAGATTTCATCTGCTTTTTTGTCTTCTTTATTGACATAATGAATATTTGCCAAAATCATTTCCAAATAGTCTGAAAAGGGATTTTCTTTATTTCCAATGATTTTTATTGCTTGTTTTGCCACATCTTGTGCATCTGTATATTTGTAGGTGTCCAAATAAGCAAATGCCTCATAAGTCATAAAATAAACATTGTTAGGAAAAAGCTCTTGTGCTACTTGTGCGTGCTTTAATTGCGCTTTTACATCAAAAAGTTTAACATCAGCGTTGAGGATTTTTTGCCAAATCTCATAACGAGTATTTTCTAATTTGATACTTTTCTCAAATGCCTGTTGTGCGCCCAAATAATCCTGTTTTTCTGTTAATACATCACCATAAACCATAAAAATTTCTGGATTTTCTGGGTGCAAAACTGTATTTTCTTTGAGTAAACCTTCTAATTTATTTAGTTTTTCATTTGTTGGATTATTTTTTAGCAAATCCGCAAAAATTTGTGCTTTTTCCGCTGGGTTTCCCTTTGGATTTCTTAGCGCAAGGTCTTGATTATCATTAGCTTTACTTGTTTCTCCTGATGCTTGATAAATTTCAGAAAGTTCTGTTTGTGCTTTTGCTGCATTTTCTGGAGATATTTTAATGATATTTTCCAAAAGTTTTACTGCTTTTTCTTTTTGTTTATCTTGAAAATAATAATCAGCCAAAACTATCTGATAATCAAAGTTATACGGAAATTTTAGGGTTAATTTTTCCATATCTTTTGCCGCTAAATCAAAGGCTCTTTCATCAACAAATATGCGCTGACGCATACGAGAGGTATTTTCTTGTACTCCAGTAATTTTTTCTATCTCATCACACACACGCAGGGCTTTTTTTGTATTCCTCAAATTATTGACATAAATATCATATAAAGCCCCCATTTCGTCCATAGAATTAGGGAATTTTTTATCAATAAGTGCCTCATAAGTATCTGCAGCCGCCTGATATTGTTCCATAGCTGTATAAGTACGTGCCAAAACGAAATAAATATATTTGGTATTTTTATCTAATTCTAATGCTTTTTGTGCATACGGCAATGCCTCACGGTATTTTGCAAGCATAAAATAACCTTCTGCTACTTTTATTTGCGCCCCAGAGCTTTCAGGCGAAATATCAACGGCTTTTTTAAAACTTTCTACCGCTTTTTCGTAGTTTTCCAACATCAAAAACTTTGAGCCATCAATGATATTTTCTTCCAATTTTATTTGGCGTGCCATATCATTGTTTTGCATTTCTGTCTGAAAAGGCTTTTGTTTTTTAGGTTTTTCTTTTTTATCTTTTGGATTGTCTTTCTTATCTTCTTTTTTGTCGTCTTTTTTATCTTTTTGAGAAAAAACAGGCGTAATGCTTGCTAGCGCAAGTATTACGGAAAGAAAACTAATTATTATAAGTTGTTTTTTCATTTTTGAAAAGTTTATGAAATACTTATTTAACTCTTGGAGGGTTTTAAACCCTCCAAGAGTTGTCAGCATTTTTCGTAATTGATAATTCGTAATTCGTAATTGAATTCAAAATATGCCTTAGAAGGCTGTAAAGCTCTTTTAAGTTATTGATGTCTGCAATATTGGTATATTTTATGAAATTATTTTTTTGCAATGACGCAAATTCCCAAACTCTACCATTACAAACAATCCCAAATATCATCAAATCAACCTGTAAACCTGTTTTTTTGTCTATATACAAACCTGCTTTTTCGTTGATTTGTTGAACTGCATACATTTCTGCAGTACATTGTCCCCAACCTGCACTAAAATCATCTTTTTTAGCCTCTACCACCGCCAAATAAGGTTTATCCATCACCACTTTACCCAAAACAGATTGTTTTGTAAACATATAGTCTGGAATGCCAGAAAGTTTTGTATTCCATTCTATAGCCTGATGACTCCAAAGCATCAATTCTTTCCTAAATTCTTTCCAAACTTCTTTCAAAATAGGAAAAATCAATGTTTCACAAATAATGGCTTCAGAGCCGTCATAGACAAGTTCAGATAGATTAAATGCAATATCTTCTACCAAATTTTGTGGTACTTCTACTGGCAAAACGTCTTCAAAAACTTGTTCTTTGTAGTTCAAATTAAATTCTTTGATAGCATTTCCCAGATTTTTATATTCACTAAATGGCATTAAAATAGGTTTTTGTGTTAATTATTTTGTATTCACTTACTACCATACACTGTTTTAAAAAGGATTATGGTCTGTACCGTAATGCAATGAAGGTCAGACCATAACCCTTTTTAAAACTAACTTACTTTTTGTTATTAGTGGTCTGACCTCCGTTCCACTACGGTACAGACCACTAATAACAAAAAGTGTACGACAGCAAATTGTATTCATTCACAATTCATAATTAAAAAATATTGCTATAATCTCCCAAACTTACTTCTTTTGGCGTATCTTCCAACACAACAAAATTTCCTAGCATAGAGTTGGTAATATGCGCATTTTTTATAGCAGAATTTTCTTGGATAATGGCATTGCTGATAATACTACCTGCAATTTTCGTGCCTGCACCCACAGATACGTGAGGACCCAAAACTGTATTTTCAATTATGGCATTTTCTCCTACAAAAACAGGCGCAATAATCACAGAATTGATTATTTTAGCAGATTTTGCTACAAGTTCTGTATTTGCAGCCTGCAAAAACTCCAAATAACGGGCATTTGTTTGTACTGTAACGTCTTTATTGCCACAATCTAGCCACTCGTGAACTTCACCAATGGCAAATTTTGCGCCTTCCGCTTTCATATTTTCTAGAGCGTTAGTAAGTTGATACTCACCTTTTTCTGTAATATTATTGTCTAACAAATATTGTAGATTTTTGCGCAAATACTCACCATCTTTAAAATAATAAATCCCAATAATAGCTAAATCAGATACAAAAGTAGTGGGTTTCTCTACAAAATCTGTAATCTCTTGATTTTCATTGAGTTTTACAACTCCAAAAGCACTTGGATTATCAATTTTTTGCACCCAAATAATGCCATCTTTATTGGCATCAAGCGTAAAATCAGCTTTAAAAAGTGTGTCAGCAAACGCCACAACCACATTTCCTATTAAAGATTCCTTTGCACACATAATAGCGTGAGCCGTTCCTAAAGCCTCTGTTTGATAAAAAATAGTTCCTTTTGCGCCAATTTTTTCAGCCACCAAAATTAGGTTTTTCTCTGCCTCTGCGCCAAAAGAAGGGTGAATAATAAAAGCTACTTCTTCTACTTTTTGCCCACAAACTTTAGCAATATCTTCTACCAAACGGTGTACAATAGGCTTTCCTGCAATAGGAATAAGAGGTTTTGGTGTGGTGAGTGTGTGTGGGCGCATACGCTTGCCTAAGCCCGCCATAGGAACTATTATTCGCATCTTTTTTAGAATGGAGTTTAGAGATTTTTTTTGAAATTTTACTACAAAATTACTAAAAATCTTGTCAAATTCAAAATATTTGAGGAATTGATATGGAGTATAAGCCCCAAATTACTGATTTTTTGGTTAATAATTAGATAAAGACATCACCAATTTGTATTATTATAGAAGATTTGGAAAAACAAATACCTAAATTCTTACAAACTACTTATTCTCCTAGCTTCTTTGTCTGTTTCTAAAAAATCATTTAAAGTTGGATTTTCTATAAAACTTGCTTTGTGCATTGTTTGGGCTATTATTTCAGGGATTTGAAGGAATTTTATTTTATCTTTCAAAAATAAATCTACTGCAATTTCATTGGCTGCATTCAGAATACAAGGCATATTTCCGCCACGAGCCAACGCCTCATACGCAAGCGCAAGGCATTTAAAGGTTTCTAAATCTGGTTTTTCAAAACTCAAATTGGGATAATTAGCAAAATCAAAACGAGGGAAATCTGACTTAATACGGTTTGGATACGCCAACGCAAACTGTATAGGCAGTTTCATATCTGGTAAGCCCATTTGCGCCTTAATAGAGCCATCTTCAAACTGCACCGCAGAATGAATAATGGATTGTGGGTGAACTACCACCTCAATTTGTGCCACATCAACGGCAAAAAGCCATTTTGCTTCTATCACCTCCAAACCTTTATTCATAAGTGTAGATGAATCAATGGTAATTTTTGCGCCCATTGTCCAATTTGGGTGTTTTAATGCCTGTTCTTTGGTGATTTGTGCCAAATCTTCCCGTTTTTTTCCTCTAAAAGGTCCGCCTGATGCAGTCAAAATGATTTTTTCTACCTTATTATGAAATTCTCCCACCAAACATTGAAAAATAGCCGAGTGTTCGGAGTCCACAGGATAGATATTTACGGCATTTGCCAGCGCAAGGTCAGTAATCAGTTTGCCCGCAACGACAAGCGTTTCCTTATTAGCAAGTGCAATAGGTTTTTTAGCCTCAATAGCCTTAATAGTAGGTTCTAAGCCTGCAAATCCAACCATTGCAGTCAAGACAATATCAATATTATCCATCTGCACAAGCAAATTAACAGACTTCATTCCTGCATAAACCTTGATGGGAAGATGAGAAAGGGCGTTTTTTACCTTTTCATACAAGTCTTCATTCGTAATGACTACCGCATTAGGCACAAATTTGATGGCTTGCGCTATAAGTAAGTCTGCATTATTTTGTGCTGTGAGGAGTTCTGTCTCAAATTTATCTAAGTTTGCAGCTATTACCTCCAAGGTTTGTGTACCAATAGACCCCGTAGAGCCTAAAATAGCTACTCTTTTCTTTCCTTTATCCATAAAAATAAAAACTTTATTGTTTGTTTGTATCTCCTTTTTTACTTGGAGTTCTGATAATTAAATCATTTTAGATGTTTTGAAGATAAATTTTAAATATTATAACCTTTTATGTTATAATTAGCAGTTCTGATGTTATAATTACAACCTTTTATGTTATAATTAGTAGTTCTGATGCTATAATGAATAGTTCTGATGTTATAATTATAACCTTTTATGTTATAATTAGTAGTTCTGATGTTATAATTATAACCTTTTATGTTATAATTAGTAGTTCTGATGTTATAATTATAACCTTTTATGTTATAATTGACTATTTTTTACTAATTAATTTATTCTATACTGAACACCATCTATTTTATCAAAGGCTTCTAACAATCCGTTATCTATTGCAACGGTGTATTTTTTGGAAAAAGTATTGATAAAAACATTTTGTTGTCTGTCCCAAAGTTGCATTTTAAGGTTTGCTTTGCCTTTATTATTTTGCAAAAGCACTTCAATATCCGTAATTAGTCTTTCTGTAAGCATATCCATATCCACAATTAACAAAATATTCTTAATCATTTTGTCACGTATCTCACTTAAAGGCTGGATTTGAAGAATTTTAGGCTCAAATTGGTCATTAGAATTGTATTTAAGCATTATACTCGCCCTAATAAACAAAAACTCTCCCTCTTTAATAAATCCACTGAACTTAGCATAATCACTTCCAAACAACGCAAACTGTGCGCTACTGTCGTAATCATCAACTTTAAACAAAAGAAAAGGAGTACCACTCTTTGAAATACGTTGTTGCTCCTCACTTACTATTCCACCCAAGAAAACTTCTTTATTTTTGTAGTCATCAAGTGCTGACATCTTGCAAGTAACAAAATTTTGCATCTCAATACGGTACTGGTCTAGCGGATGCCCTGTAATGTAAAAGCCTACAACTTCTTTTTCCTTGTTAAGTGTTTCCATATTTGTCCACGCCACGTAAGTTGGTAGCTTTGGGTGAGCAATAAGGGCGTTATTATCTCCTCCACCGCCAAAAAGAGAATGTTGAGCGTTGTTTTTTTCTGCTTGCATAGCTTGCCCATAACGCACTAACTTCTCAATATAAGAACTTCCGTTCTCTTCTGCAAAATATTGCTCTCTTTTTACGTCTTGAAAGCTGTCAAAACCGCCTGCTTGCGCCAAACTTTCTAATGTTTTTTTGTTTACAGTAGATAAATTAACTCTTTCTACAAACTCATAAATGCTTTTAAAAGCTCCTTTATTATCTCTTTCTGCAATAATTGCACCTACTGCTGCCTCACCTGCGCCTTTTATAGCACCTAAACCAAAACGTATCTTTCCTTCTTTGTTTACATCAAACTTTTCGTAGCTTTCATTGACATCAGGACCCAAAACTGTTATATTTTGTGCCTTACATTCAGCCAAAAATATCATAATCTTATCAATTTTTCCCATACTATGCGTAAGCACAGACGACATATACTCTGCAGGGAAGTTCGCTTTGAGGTAAGCGGTCTGATAAGCTACAACGGAGTACGCCGCAGAGTGAGAACGGTTGAAACCATACTCTGCAAAACGCTCCATTACGTCAAATATCTCGTCAGCTTTCTTTTTATCAATATCATTTACACGTTTTGCGCCCTCCACAAACTTAATACGCTCTTTTGCCATCTGGTCTTTGTCCTTCTTACCCATTGCACGCCTCAACAAATCAGCTCCACCTAAGCTATAACCTGCAATTATTTGCGCTGTTTGCATAATTTGCTCCTGATAAACCATAATTCCAAAGGTCGGAGCTAATAAATTTTCCAACAAAGGGTGAGGATATTCCGTTTTTTCTTTTCCGTGTTTCCTATCAATGTAAGTTGGAATGAAATCCATAGGACCTGGGCGGTACAAAGCATTCATTGCAATCAAATCTTCTATATTTGTAGGCTTAAGCTGCTTTAAATACATTTGCATACCTTCAGATTCAAACTGAAACGTACCAACTGTATCTCCTTTTTGATAAAGTTCGTAGGTTTTTGGGTCATTTTCTGGGATATTATCTACATCAATATCAATATTTTTATTTTTTTTGATAAGAATAACGGCATCAGCAATGATTGTAAGGGTTTTTAAGCCCAAAAAATCCATTTTCAGCATACCTGCATACTCAACGACCTTGCCATCAAACTGTGTTACAAGCAAATTAGACTCTGACGAGGTGCAAACAGGTATATAATTGGTGATGTCGTCAGGTGCAATAATGATACCTGCAGCGTGTACGCCCCTATTTCGTACAGAGCCTTCCAAAATAAGTGCTTCACGCAAGACTGTAGCACGTAAATCTTTGCCATTAAGAATATCTTTTATCTCCTCTTTCTCATATTCATTTTTAAGTTGTGTTCCAGGCTTGTCCGAAATAAGTTTTGTGAGCTTGGTAGTCTCATCAAGCGGGAGTTCTAGTACACGTCCTACGTCTTTAATGGCAGATTTTGCCGCCATAGTACCATACGTAATGATTTGTGCAACTTGATTTCTGGTATATTTCTCAACGACATAATCAATGACACGTTGCCTGCCCACGTCATCAAAATCCGTATCAATATCAGGCATAGAAACACGTTCTGGATTAAGGAAACGCTCAAAAAGTAGGTTATATTTGATTGGGTCAATGTTTGTGATGCCAATACAATAAGCTACGGCACTTCCTGCGGCACTTCCACGCCCAGGACCTACCGCCACGCCCATATTACGAGAGGCATTTATGAAGTCTTGGACAATCAAAAAGTAGCCTTCAAAGCCCATTTTGCCCATTACGGAGAGTTCAAAGTTTAATCTTTCCTCTACTTCTGGCGTAACATCTTTATATTTTTTCTTTGCACCTTCAAAAGTAAGGTATTTTAGGAAATCAAATTGTGTATCAAAACCTGCAGGCAAGGGAAAATTAGGCATCAAAACGTCCCTTTTGAGGTTTATTTTCTCTATTTTGTCATAAATTTCGTTGGTATTGTCAATAGAAAACGGCACATCTTTAAAAAGCGTGTTCATTTCTTGTTGCGTTTTGAAGTAAAAGTCATTGTTTGGGAACGCAAAACGTCCTTTTATGCTTTCTTCATAATTTACTTTGGGTTCTGATTGTTTTGCGCCTGTATTGATGCAAAGCAGAATGTCGTGAGCGTTTGAGTCCGTTTCTTCTACATAATGGGAGTCGTTTGTGGCAATAACTTTGATGTTATATTTTTGTGCAAAACGCATCAAAGTTTGGTTTACGTCTTCTTGCGACATTCCATTTTCATTGATATTGAGCAAGTTATGCCTTTGGATTTCAATATAAAAATCTTCACCAAAAACATCAAGCCACCATTTTAGTAGTTCTTCTGCTTTTTCTTCTCCTTCGTACATAATAGCTTGTGGAATTTCTGCTCCAATGCAACAAGAAGTGGCAATAAGTCCTTTGTGGTGCTTTAAAATAAGTTCTTTGTCAATACGAGGAAATTTTGACCACAAACCATCAATAAACCCCAAAGAACATAGTTTTGAGAGGTTTTGGTAACCTTCAATATTTTTGGCGAGAAGCAGCTGATGATAGCGTTTATCTTTCTCACCTTTCTTAAAAGTCTTATGAAAACGGTCTTTTACGACATAAAACTCACAACCCACAATAGGTTTAATGCCTTGATTATTAGCCTCTGCGACAAAGGCAAACGCCCCAAACATATTTCCGTGGTCTGTGAGTGCAACGGCTTTCATTCCATCTTTTTTGGCTTTTGCCATAATGCCCTTGATGCTTGCGGCACCGTCTAGCAGAGAAAATTGTGTGTGGCAATGTAGGTGCGTGAAAGGTATCATTTTTTTGAGGTGTATTTTTGTGTTTTTTTGTTTAAGGATATTGCTCTGTTTCTAAGATTTCTACAATTATTGCTAAGTTTCATCATACAAATATAATGTTTTTTGCTAAATTGCCAATACAAAATACAAAATCTTAACTACATAAACAATTATCATATCTATTGGAATATGGTTATTGTGTTGTAACTGTTTAGGTTGTATTTTTGTAGGGGCTGGGCTTGCCCCATAGCCGTCAGGCTAGTCTGGTTTACTTTCGTTTTGGCACTTGAAGTTTTTTGCACCGTCAGCTAAAGCAGACGGCAAAACAGACTTTAAAGCACTTGAAGACCATATTTCTGTTTTTTTACTTTCTTTGCCGTCTGCTTTAGCTGACGGTGCAGAGATATTTGAGTGCTTAGCCTGACGG
>JANYGM010000480.1 GCA_025362415.1 bacterium | reverse complement strand
AGAATTGTGGTCTGTACCGTAATGCAATGAAGGTCTGACCATAATTCTTTTTAAAACGAACTTACTCTTTGTTATTAGTGGTCAGACCTCCGTTCCACTACGGTACAGACCACTAATAACAAAGAGTGTACGGTAACAAATGTAAAAAACATCAATTCAGTACGCCACACATAATAATTGCAGGTGGAAAATCTCGTTACCAATCCGTAAAAAATGGATTAAATAGCATCAAAACAGACGAAAATCAGCAGGCAATAGTTGCTATACATGATGGTGTACGTCCTCTTGTGAGTGTGAGCGTAATAGAACAAAGTTTTGAAATGGCTCAAAACAAAGGAAATGCAGTTGTGAGTGTACCTTTGAAAGATTCTATTAGACAAGTAAATGCTGTTAATAATACCAGCCAAGCTGTGAATAGGACTGATTTTAGGCTGATACAAACACCTCAAAATACGCTTGCTTAAAATATTCTTGTGAAAACGTATCTTGTTTTGTAAGATGTAAATCCACAATAGGACTAATACGGTTGTACAAAATACCTGTACTCACTTGCTCAGGAGATACAATAGCATCTACTTTTTCTTTGAGTGTTTGCGCATTTAAAGCAAAACTGCTTAAAAGTAGCAAAGTTATTAGTATTTTTTTCATAAGGTTATTATTGAGTGTTAGAGTTTAAATCAAATCTACCATCTGTTACTTTGATGGTTTTTCCTGTTCTACTATCAAATGCTGTAAAAGAAAAACGACCTGACACAATTCTATTGACTGAATCTGCCCTAGTTATTTCTACACTTCCTGTGTAAGCAGTATTAGTCATATAAAAATCACTACTACCAGTATAGTAGTTCATATATCCTCCATAATTTTGAGGGTACAAACTTGTTGGTTTAGGTTGGGTATTAAAATTAAGTGGATAAGTACCTACTTGGTTCACATTGCGAATATAAAATGAAATTGTTTCATTATCCTTGTAAGCATCTAGCCAGACATTTGTAGCATTAAAATAAACAGGAGGTAGCGCAGACCTGTACCCACCAACTATAGGTTTTGAGCCTATTGCACCACTACCGCCAGGGTCTGGCATCCACGCTTTGCCATCTACAAGGCAACCAAAGGTGTTTTTACCTTCTTGGGTTTCTGGTGGTAGCAGGTTTATTTCTTTTTTGCAACTTTTGCACGAGGCAAACATCACAAGCATCACATACAGTAGCCCCCTAACCCCCAAAGGGGGAATTAAAATGCGGTTTTGGGTCTTTTTCATAAAGAAAAAATTAAATTAAACAAAATTAAACTATAAAACGTGTAAAATTTATACAAAAATAAGAATTATAAACTGAAATATTGCAAAAAATATAAATTCTAAAAATAAAGCCTTAAATATAACTATCTTAAAAAAAGCCCTACAAAATAGAATTTGTAGGGCTTTTTATTTACGAATTTATTTTTTTAATTCTATCAATGGCTAATGTAAGTTCTTGCACCAAAGCCTCAATTTTAGCATTTTGTTTTTGGATATTTTTCTCCAATAGCGCAATTTTTAGTTCGTACAAGTGCGTTGTATGGTTTAGCTTTGCCTGCAAAATATTCTCCTGTGTGTCGTTGATGCGTATAAGGGTAGGCTCTGCCCCAATCACTGTGTTAGCCACAGTATTCAATTCTTCCGTATTCTGTTGCATATTTTGCAAACGGTGCTTACTGACAATTTTCCCAAAAGCCTGTGCCAAAATGTCATTATTATTCATATTAGAGGTAAGGTAAGAGGTCATTATTTTAATAGTTGTGCGTTTTAAGTTGTGAATTTAGAGGTACTAGGCGACTAATAGCACAAATATAGTAGCTTAGTCCGTAATATCTTTGAGGAGTAAAAGATATTTTGAATATTTTTTTGCATTTTTTTACCAAAAAACAGAATATTTTTTCTTAGAAAGAATGTTAGAAAAATATTGCAAAAATATTCGTATTTTTGTGGAAAATCTACCATTTTGTCTTTCAATTTTTGCTCACAAAATTTCAATGCTGACACATCTTTTTATAAAAAACTATGCCCTTATAGAGCAATTAGAGCTATATCCGCACCAAAATTTCAATGTAATTACTGGGGAAACAGGCGCAGGAAAATCTATTATGTTGGGTGCTGTGGGTTTGCTTTTGGGCAACCGCTCCGACAGAAAAGCTCTTTTTGATGATACCCAAAAATGCGTGGTAGAAGCCACATTTGACATTTCTGCTTACAAAATGCAACGAGTTTTTGAAGATAATGAACTTGATTATGAAGTGCAAACGGTCATCAGACGAGAGATAGCCGCCAACGGAAAATCTCGTGCTTTTATCAATGATACGCCTGTTACGCTGGATATTTTGGCAAATATCAGCACACAACTTATTGATATTCATTCACAACACGACAACCTGCTTTTAGGGGATAATATTTTCCAACTCAAAATTATTGATGGCTATGCCGCTCACCCAGAAATGCTTTCAGGCTATTTTAAAGCATTTTCAGACTATAAAAAAGTCCAAACAAATTATAAAAAATTGCTCAAAGAAAATGAAACATATAAAAAAGAATTAGATTATAATAGTTTTTTATTAGAAGAGTTAGTAAATGCCTCTCTCAAAATTGGAGAACAAGAAACATTAGAAAAAGAACTAAACACGCTTGAAAATGCAGAAGAGCTTAAAACTAAGTTTGATTCTTTGGTAAATAAACTCATCAATAATGATTTTTCTATTGTGGGCGCACTCAAACAGGCATCTAACGAACTTTCAAAAATTGCTAGTTTGTCGGATAAATATGACACGCTTTATGAACGTCTTGAAAATGCTCGTATTGAGGTAAAAGATGTGGCTGAAGAGCTTGAAAGTGAGTTTGAAGAGTTAGAATTTGACCCAGAAACAATAGAAGAAAAACAAGAAAGATTAGAAGAAATCTTCCGTTTGCAACGAAAACACAAAGTAGAAACAGTTGCGCAACTTATTGATATTCAAAATGAAATCAATAAAAAAGTAGAACTTGTACTTACTTTTGATGAAGAAATTGAGAAAACACGCAAAAATCTTCAAAATATAGAAAAAGACTTACAAGAAATTGCGCAAAAAATCTCTGATAACAGAAAATTACAGTTCCAAAACATTGAAAAGGCACTTGCAAGCCTGCTTTCGGAGTTAGGAATGCCTAACGCTATTCTCAAAATCACGCAGGAAATCACAGAGCCAACCGCTTATGGCATTGATAAAATCAATTTTCTGTTTAGTGCCAATAAAGGTATGCCACCGCAAGAAATTAAAAATGTTGCGTCTGGTGGTGAGTTTTCTAGGTTGATGCTGGCTATAAAATATATTTTAGCAGGAAAAACCGCCCTTCCAACACTCATTTTTGATGAAGTAGATACTGGGATTTCGGGGGAAGTAGGCAGCAAAATGGGAAATATGATGCTAGAAATGGCTCAAAAACACCAAATAATTACTATTACGCACCTTCACCAAATAGCAGCACGAGGGAATAATCATTATTTTGTTTATAAAAAAGATACTGCCACTCGCACCATTAGTAATATAAAACAGCTTACTGAAAGTGAACGCATTACCGAAATTGCAAAAATGATAAGCGGCGCAGAACCTTCTCAAACGGCACTCGCAAGCGCAAGAGAACTACTTTTGGGAAGCTAAGGAATTGTGAATTTTAAATTGTGAATTGTGAATGAATACAAAAGGTTCTTGAAAATACAAATTTTAAACTTTGATTATAAAACATTTTAGCTTAGTAATACATTCTTATCAGTCTTAAATTTAGGAGCTTATTCACAACTCATTACTAAGCTAAAATACACAAAAAAAGCCTTTCCAAACTTTGGAAAGGCTTTTTTATTTGTTCAAAATAGTCCTTCAAGGCTTTTTAAAACCTTGAAAGACTTATAATTATCTCAAAATCATTACTTGCTTAACAACCTTACTTCCATCTTTGCTAATAATATGCAAAAAATACACATCATTTGGCAAACCTTCCGTAGAAATAGTTTTGCTAAGTGTGTTTAGTGTAGTTTCACGTACTTTTATTTGAAGTTTATTGTACAAAATCAAAGTAAATGCCTCATTTTTAGCTTCTGATTGTGGCTGTTCTTCACCTTGTGCAGAAGTTTCTGACGTGCTTTGCACTCTAGAAATATCTTGCGAAATAGTAATCTCATTTTCTGATGAAGGATTAGGAGAAACTATAAAACTAATGGTAGGCGTTTTGGGCGTAGATGTTACTATTTTGCAGCCCATCTGCACAATACCAGTAACAGTATAACTTGTATTTGCAAGCAGAACACTACCACTTGCCACACTACTAAGCACAGAAACCCTAATAATAGCCGTTGTACCAGTTGAATTGGGATTTGGACCTAGTAGCCACGTTATTCTATCTCCAATAAAAGCCCTAATAGAGCCTCCCGCAGTTGTCCAAGTATATTGCAGAGGATACTGATTAGCATTTATATTGCTTACAACTGCACCAAAGCCCATCTCTATATTATCATTGACACACAAAACACCATACGCAAAAGGTTTTACTTTGTTGATAACAACACTTGGTGATGGTGGTGGTGGAGGTGGAGGTGAAAAAGTAGCCGTTTTTGTGGTGCTTGCGCTAGTACAATTAGTAGAAACAGTAAGAGTAAGCGTATAAGTGCCATAAACACTGGGTAAAGGCGTTACAATTATGCTAGGTGTACCTTGCCCTGCACTAATAACCGCACCAGTACCACTAATACTCCAGAAATATGTGAATAGAGGATTTGGGATTGTGGCATAATTACCCACAGATAAAATACTGATTTCTGGTACAAAACTATTAAATATATCACAATCTACTGCACAATTGGTGCGTTTTGCAGGTGTTTTGAGTTGCATTTCTTCAAATATCCATTTGGTTTGGCGTTTTGTAAATGTTGTATGGACAATATTGTCAGAACTTGGAATACTTGTATAGATGCGCTCTTGCGTAATAAAAGCATTGGCACGAGAAGGATTAGCACTTGGATTATTGTTGTAATTGCCACCAGACAAGGCTCCTACATAATTTGTAGGAGAGATAATATCCAACGCAGAGTTACGAGATGCAAAGCAAAAACCAGGTGCAATACTAGTACCTACATTTAATGCTATACCTGTCAAATTCAAATCTATGTTAATGTTACCTTGACTAAGAGACCAAATACTTCCTGGCTGTGAATCTGCCAAAAGTCCTGGATAAGGGTCATATTGGATAACTGGAACTATTAACGGAACATTAACTGTTATAAACCAAAATATACGAATAGGAGCAAAAATACTCAGATAAATCACTCTAGAAGAAGAACTATTACTGCCTGCTCTTATATCAAGGTCGTAGCCTAC
>JANYGM010000466.1 GCA_025362415.1 bacterium | reverse complement strand
CCGTATCTACCGCAATTTTTCTACCTTTCAAACACTGTTAGGAACGGTGCATATCAATTATAGAAAACCTGAAAGCAAGTTTGGGTTTGCGGTGGGTTTTGTTGGAGGACCTTTTGAGCCACTTGGCATTTTGCAAATTGCACAGGCTCGTATCAATTATTTTAATAAAATTGGCAAAACAAAACTTGCCACTACTTGGCTGACACGCCTTACTTATGATTACGTTTGGAATACACCAATGAAACAAGGAGATACACAAAATCCTATCAATCATAGAGTTAGATTACTTTCACAATTTATTATCCCAATTACTGAAAAGATAGGTATTTTTGCTGCTTTTGAGCCTTTTATTATTCGTAGAAATATGTGGTTTAGTGAAACCAGAGGGCAATTAGGCACAAGGTTTTCATTCAAAAATGCTTCACTAGATGTGCTTTATTTCAACCGTTGGCTAAAACCCCTCACAAATACTGCTCCCACACGCTTTGAACACGCTTTACAAATTACATACTCACAAAGAATTACTTGGAAAGTAACAAAATAATACTATTTGTATTATCTGTGCATCTGTGGCAACTAATCAACTGATTTCTCAAAAATTTCCAAAGAAAGTTTTTCACCATCAAAAACGGCAAAAGTAGCGTAATTAAGCCATTCTCCAAGATTTATGTAACGAGAAGCATTAGTAGAAGTTTCCAAAACAGGCAAATCTAAGGGTAAATGCCTATGTCCAAAAACATAAAAATCATAATGTTTGGTAGTTTCTATTTCTTTGCAATATTGCCAAAGCCACTCATCTTCTCCTAAAAAATGTTTGTCGTTATTAGTAACTTTATTATCATTTTGAGAACGGCTTTTCCTTGACCATAAGCTCGCAATACCAATACCAATATCTGGGTGAACTATTTTGAAAATAAATTGGAAAAACTTATTAGAAAATATTTTTTTTAGGAATTTGTAGGTATAATCTCCTGCCCCCAAACCATCTCCGTGACCTATGAGAATATTAGTAACCACTAATTCCCCTCCTTGAAAGGAGGGGTTAGGGGTGGTTTTGTCGTAGTTTTGTTGAAAATTTATCTGTAAATCCTGTGGATTTCTATAGATTTTTACGCCAAGTTCTGTTTCAAAATAATCAAACATCCACATATCGTGATTGCCTGTAAAAAAAATAATTTCTATGCCTGCATCAGTTAATTCAGCTATTTTGCCTTGAAAACGAACAAAACCTTTGGGAATGGCAGTTTTATATTCAAACCAAAAATCAAAAATATCACCTACCAAAAAAATAACTTGTGCCTCATTTCTAATGCTTTCTAACCATCTAATGACTTTATCCTCACGTTCACTACTACGAGTGTGCCTACCCTTAGGGTTGCCCTCGTGGGTACGCCTGTAGGTGGGCGTACCAAAGTGAAAATCAGAAGCAAAAAATATTTTTTTATTAGGTTGTAAGTTGATAGTGAGCATTATTTTTTAATAATTTACTTGTAATTCTTGCATTCATTGTTGCTGTAAAAGTTCCGTTGCAGATTTATCATGGTTACCATTTAAAGAAGGTTTTGTTTTAAAGAAGACTTCGCTTAAAGCGAAGTCTTCTTTTGAATAGGTAATTTTACAGTGATTTTCTTAAACTGTTAATTACCTGAAAACTCCAAATTATTTGTATGAATTCTGCAACGGAACTTTTACAGCAACCATTCATTCACAATTTACAATTAAAAATTCACAATTTCTTATTCTTCATCAGTAAGTACGTGTTCAAAAATTTTCATTGTGTGAGAATGAAGCAAATAAATATCCCCCATACTAAGTACGTGAACAACCAAATGCTCTATAGAAATAGGGCTTCCTAGTGCCACCTGCGTAATATTAGTATCTCTGATTTTTCGTCCATCAACCAAAATCACCAGCCCAGAGCCTATTGCCTCCATTATGTTATTGTCTTTGATAATCAGTCCAGTATCTTCTCCAAGTCCAATTCCTAATGTACGTGGATTGCTTGCTACTGCCTGAAAAAGCCTACCAATACGCCCACGTTGGACAAAATGCGTATCAATCACGACATCATCAATAAAGCCCAAACCACTTGTAACTTTTACTTCACCTTTACGCAAAGCCTCACTACTGCTCCCTTGATAAATCATTTGGTCTGATGCTGCTGCTGCTCCCGCAGACGTGCCTGCTATCACAAATTGTTCATTTTCATACTTTTCTAGTAGCAACGTATGAAAATCTGTTCCACCCAAAATAGAAGTAAGGCGCAACTGGTCACCGCCTGTAAACATTACAATATCCGCTTTACGCAATCTTTCTACAATTTCCGTACTGTTTGCTTGTTCTCTTTTTTCTATTTCCATTGTGCTGACGTTTGTTGCGCCAAGATATGCAAAAGCCTTAGAATACTCTGCACCTACTATTTTAGGCACTTTTGAGGCAGTAGTGATGATTTCTATTTGAGAATCATTGCCATTTTTGGACTCTTTAAGAATTCTTTTGAGGATTCCTCTTTCAAAAAAATTGAGATTTTGGGCAACGTCAGGTGCAAAATCTTTTTCTGTAAAACTCCCTTTATCTACTGCACCGCCAATAATTACTAATATTCCTTTTGGTTTCATTTGAAGTCAGCTATATAAATAATAATGCTTATTATTATGATTGAAAATTAAATTGATTAAAAAAGCGTTGCAAGTTATGAAATTTAAAGAAATAAAAATCTATTTTAAGTGATTTTATTTGTATCAACAACAAAAATGAACTATTTTTGTTGAAAATTATTATGAATTGTGAATTAGGAATTAGGAATTGTGAATTGTGAATTATTCGTTGCAATGCAATTTTTGGGGAAAACGTTTGGTGGGAACACCAAACGTGGGCTATAACACAGTAATGTTAATTTCTATTTTCCCTGTGTCGTCAGGTGTTCCCTGTGTCGTCAGGTGTTTCCACCTGACGACAAATGCGCTTTTAGGTTTTTCATTTTGGAGAAAATAATGATTTTTACGTTTTATTTTCTCCAAAAACTGGTATTTAAAAGCTATATTTGTTGTCGGGTGGAAACACC
>JANYGM010000449.1 GCA_025362415.1 bacterium | reverse complement strand
ACACTGTTTGTTATTAGTGGTCTGTACCGTAGTGGAACGGAGGTCAGTCCACTAATAACAAACAGTAAGTTCGTTTTAAAAAGGGTTATGGTCTGACCTTCATTGCATTACGGTACAGACCATAATCCTTTTTAAAACTGTATACGGTAGCAAAAACTACCTAAACAATTACTTTGTGTTAATCCTACTTTCCAAAGAAATTTGTTTTTAGAGATGTTCTAAGTTTGCAAAATAGGCAAAGTTAGCGTGAATTGTGTTCCTTGATTTTCTTCTGAAATAACATTTATATTTCCTTTGTGCATTTGTATAATACCCAAACTCACCGACAAACCCAAACCTGTACCTTTTCCTATTTCTTTATCTGTAAAAAACGGCTCAAAAATACGTTTTTGCTTATCAGCAGAAATACCTATGCCATTGTCTGTAATTTCAATAAAAACCTCATTTTGCGCACTGTTTTCTACATATCCAGTTTTTATCTTGATAAATCCATTATTTTTATTATTACTTACATCAATGGCTTGTATGGCATTGGCAATAAGATTCATAAACACTTGGCGTAGTTTGTTTGGATAGCATTGTATCAACGGAATTTCTATATATTCTCTGACAATTTGTGTATTATATTGATTTTGATTTTGAAGTAATATCAGTGTTGCATCAAGCAAATTGTGTATGTCCGTAACGCCCAACGTACCTTCATCAGCACGAGCAAAGTTTTGTAATCCTCTGACAATTTCTGCTGTTTGTTCTGCGCCAGAGCTAATATTTGCTAACAATTCTTCTATTTCAGGAAGTGCATATTCATATCCAATTTGTTTTTTTAGTTTAATAATAGCCTCAAATTGTTGTTTGATGATATTACTATCATCAGAAAAATTTGTAGCAATATTGTCGTATGCTTTAAGAATGCTTGCAATGTCTTTTAGCGTCATATTTAGCCCTTCACTACTTGCCACAATATAACTAACTGGATTATTGATTTCGTGGGCAATTCCTGCTACCAACGTGCCAATAGATGCTAGTTTTTCTGCCTGAATAAGTTGTTCTTGTGTGTGTTGTAGCTGTTTTATGGTAAATTCTAGTGCCTGTTTTTGTATTTCTAATTGATTATTGGTAATTTGTAATGTTTCTTGTACTTCTTTTTGCTTATGAATATTGCTCATTGCCCCTACAATCTTGGTTGGTTTGCCATTTTCATCAAATTCTGCAAATTTAGCCCTATCTAATATCCATCTATATTCCCCTGATTTGCATTTTATGCGGTATTCTCTTTTAAAAGAGTTTAATCTTTTATCCAAAAACAACTGATATGCTTCCATAGTAGTGGCTTTATCTTCTGGATGAAGCATTTCTGCCCACCAAGTCCAACCAATCTGGATTTCATTAGGAATATAGCCCAGCAAAAGGTAATAATTCTCACTCATATAAACCTTTTCATTAACCAAATCAGCCTCATAGTAGCCGTCTTTCGTAGTGTAAAGGACATTTTCTAATCTTTTTCTTTCATCAATGACAATTTGTTGTGCTACTTTTGCCTCGTGTATATCACGCAATGAGCCTGCTTCACGTATAGGAGTGCCATCACGTAGGCGTAGCATTGTGGCACGCTCATTGAACCAACGGTACTCACCAGATTTAGTCATTAAAAGCACTTCTACATCATAAACATTCGTTTTACCTGCAATAAAATCATTATAAAGACCAAAGACTCTTTGTTTATGTTCAGGGTGAATAAGGCTACTCCAAGAATAGACTTTTGGCGAAAACTCGTTGTACTCAAAACCCAAAAGTTTGACAAACTGACGAGAATACCAAATAGGTGTATCATCTTTAAGCTGTTGATTATCAGGTATATCAAGTTCCCAAAGCCCTTCTTTCATTGCTTTGTTGGCAAGTTTGAAACGGTCGTGTAAACGGTTTATTTCTTCTTGTTTGGCACGAATAATTTCAGATTCCATCACGTCATTTCTATCTTTTGAAGAAATTTGTTTGATGAGTGCAATAAGTTCTGGCTTTGAAAGCTGTTCTAAATCATTATTAGGCATTTTTTTGGAGATTTATATTTTTGTTCATTCCTAATTCACAACTTACTAATTTTTAATTAAATTAAGCACATTTTGACGAAACTGGTCACCCCTATCCATATAATTTTGAAATAAATCAAAACTAGCACAAGCAGGCGACAAAAGTACAATATCTCCTTTTTTTCCCAGTTTAAAGCCGTATTCTATAGCTTCTTTGATGCTTTGCGTTTGGAAAATGGGTTTATCAAACTTTTTTAATTGCTTTTTGGAGTCATCACTTTCATTCTCTTCCTGATGATTTTCTGGATTATTATTTTGATAATGTTTTTCCAGTTTTCTGTTATCTTTTCCCAAAAAAACGAAATTTCGTACTTTTTCTTGCACAAGATTATCCAAAACTTCATATTCGTTGCCTTTGTCTACACCGCCTACAATCCAAATAATATGAGGTTCTGTGCGTTTAAAGCTCCCTAACGCATAAAAAACAGAGTCCACATTGGTAGCTTTTGAATCATTGATAAAAGTAATACCATTGATAACAGCAATTTCTTCTAGTCTGTGAGGCGCATTTTTGAAAGTGAGCAAACTCTCTTTTATGTTTCTCTCCGAAATCCCTAAAATCATAGCTACTTGTACCGCACAAAGTGTATTAAAAATATTATGTTTGCCTTTTATTGTAAAATTTTCTTCTGAAAAATTTATTTTTTTGTCCTCAAAAACAACTTGAATGCTATTTTGATTGGCAAAAGTAGTTACATCAGAAATTTTAGAATTATTATTTGGTAATTCATCATTTACAACAATAGAAATTTTTTGAGATTGTACTTTTTCAAGAAACAGGTTTTTTGTTATCTCTTCACTAAAACCATTATAAACAAAAAAATCTTCTTTGGTTTGTGCTTGTGCAATACGAAATTTGGCTGCTGCATACTGCTCAAAATCATAATTATACCTATCCAAATGGTCAGGTGTGATGTTTAGCAAAACCGCAATATAAGGTTTCATAAAAAAACAATCATCTAATTGAAAGCTAGAAAGTTCCAAAACATAATACTTAAATTCATCTTTAATGACTTGTGCAGCAAAACTATCTCCAATATTTCCGCCCAGACCAACATTTAAACCTGCATTTTTGAGCAAATGATAAGTAAGAAGTGTGGTTGTGGTTTTGCCATTGCTACCCGTAATACCAATTATTTTGGCTTTTGTATAACGAAAAGCAAATTCTATTTCAGAAATAATAGGAATATTTTTTGCTTGTAAATCCTTGATAATTTGCGCTTTATGTGGTATTCCCGGACTTTTAATGACTTCATCAGCCGACAAAATAAGTTCATTTGTATGTTTATTTTCTTCAAAAGAAATATTATTTTCTGAAAGAATATTTTTGTACTTTTCCAAGATTTGCCCTGCATCAGAAACAAAAACTTCAAATCCTTTATTTTGTGCTAATAAACTTGCACCAACGCCACTTTCTCCGCCCCCTAAAATTACTATTCTTTTGATTAGTTTTTCTGTTGTTTTCATTTTTCGTTTTGTTTTAAGTTTAAACTCTGTTTTTATAACCCGCTCCTTCAATGGGCGGTGTAGGGTGTGTATCATACGTTGTGCCACGAATCCGTTGTTTGGCAATGATTATGGAGCATTTGGCTTTTCTTTGCTTTAATAACCGGTATTCGGATTTAATGTCCGAAGATGTCAGAGAAATTTAATCAGAACATAGGCTGTTTTCTCTGCAAACCTTTTTGTTATGGCTTTGAAAT
>JANYGM010000439.1 GCA_025362415.1 bacterium | reverse complement strand
CCAACCATTATGCCCTTCATTGACTACTTCTAGCAATATTTTAGGATATTTTACGCCAAACATTGTAGCAAGTTCTTGTGGATAAGGTTTATCAACTTGCTTACTAGATGCCACAGAAAAACCATAAGTAATACTATTTCCAAAACACACAATTTTAATAGAATCTTGCCCTAAAATGGCTCTTTCTTTGAGTTCTTTGAGAGATGTAAGTTTTTGCTTTTCCTCGTTATAAAGTACAATATTATTCATAAAATCATCAATTTTGAATACTTTTTGAGGAATTGTATCTTTTGTATTTACTTTTGTGTTTTTTTGATTATCTACTTGATTATCAGGCATTTTGCAAGCACCCAACAAAATAAAAATAAAATTGAAAAAAGGTTGCATATAAATTAGGAATTAGGAATTAGGAATTGTGAATTACAAAAAATACATAAAAAGTAGTACTAAAAACACCTCACACTTCACACCTCAAACCTCACACTTCAAAATTACTTCTTAAATGCTTTTATTTGTGCATTTAGGCTAATAAGTTGGTTGTCAGAAATTTGGGCATATTGTTGAATTTGTTGTATCAAAAGAAATAATTTTTTAACTTCTTCTTGCGTTTTAGCTGCTTTTTGGGCTACTTTCTCTACATAATCAAGATTTGGTTCATTGATGTTAATAGATAATTTGGTACGAATGTATGTAAAAAGAAAATTTATCTTTTTTAAGGCGAGGTTTTTATGGTCTTTATTCTGAAAATAAAGCACGCCAATAGTATCTGCAAACTCCAAAGTAGTATTTTTGGGTGCATTGATAATAGGAATTGGGCGTTGTTTGCGTTTTGCCATAAAGAAAATAAGAAGCAATATAGTTATCACAAGCACATTAAAAGCCCAATCAATGGCTTCTTTTGACTTAATGACACGCAAAAGAGAAGATTCTTTTTGTGCTACAGGGTCATATTTACTATATTTGTAATATTCGTCCCAAAGTGTGTGCTGATTGGGTAAAAAAGACCAAGATTTTGCCACAAATTCTGCATTATTTCTACTCACAATGTTGTAATTGGTGAAAGCAATAGGAGAACTACTTACCCAAAAATGCCCTTTCCCAAACTTTATAGACATATAGACAGGCTCATTATGCTGATTAGTGGCAAGTATAGCCGTTTTAGTTCTGTCAAAATCTACAAAATAATGATTAACAGAATTATTTTTGTAGAGATAATTTTTCTGTGCTTTTAGGCTTTT
Organism: bacterium; assembly: GCA_025362415.1. Lineage (GTDB taxonomy): Bacteria > Bacteroidota > Bacteroidia > Cytophagales > Thermonemataceae > JANYGM01. The sequence goes on along the minus strand of JANYGM010000439.1, from coordinate 4,580 downwards.
AGACGTAAAATTAAGCTGAATAGAATCCCTACCATTAAAGGAAATATGCGAGGCAGTGCGTAGAGCGAGTTTTGTACCAAAATCTCCCTCAAACATCTCTGCTGCAATAAAAACATTCCCGCCGTTTTCAACAAAATCAAAAAGCATACGAGTATCTTCTCTGGTAGGGTTAAAAAGCTCAGAAACAAACAGATAATTGATATTTTCTCCTACCAAAGGGGTTGCAATAGCTTGTTGATAAACTGTTTGAGAAGTTTTTTCTACTTTTTGTCCTACAAAAACATCACCCAAAAGCTCATAAAGTAAAAAACTACCATACGGAATTTTATCCCTATTAGAGAACGAAATACGCCAATCAATAGGTTTTTTTTTGCTGTTTTCTACGTATATAAGCACGCCAACGAGCAGAAAAATCATAAAAATATAAAGAAAATTTTTTCTCATCTCAAAATATCATATTTTATTAAAACTTTCTCAAATATAAATAAAAATAACATAAAACGTACTTTTATGAGTAAAATTTGGATATTTTTATAATTATTTTTTTTATCCTATTATTGATTTTGTTGGTATTTGAACGTAAAAAAACCGCCATAAATTAGGCGGTTTTTTAGTGTTTGGTAGTTCAAATCTCGTATTTCGTACCTCGTATTTCATACTTCGTACCTCGTCCTAGTATTTCGTACTTCGTATTTCGTACCTAAGCAGTTTCTTCCACGTTGATAACTTCTGGCATAGGAAGTAGCATACTATTTTTGAAAGTGGCAAGCACCACCATTGATTGCATACTATTTATTTCGTCTATCTCACTCACATTCAGCATTAAAGCTTGATAAGATACAATATCTTTGGCAAGTATTTTAAGTAAGAAATCTGACTGTCCCGTCATGTGATAACATTCCACAATGTTTTCTATTTCCATAATCTGACTTACAAAAGAGTCAATAATAGCTTTTTTGTGGCTTTGTAGGCTCACTTGTACGAAAGTGGTTACTCCAAGACCAATTTTTTCAGCGTTCAAAATAGCGTGATAGCTTTCTATAAAGCCATTTTGTTCTAGTCTTCTCACTCGCTCCAACGTAGGCGCAGGGGATAGGTCTATCTCTTTGGCTAGTTGGGTGTTGGTTATTTTCGCATCTAGTTGCAAGAAACGTAATATTTTATAATCTGTGGGGTCTAATTTCCAAATTTTTTTGTCTGACATTTTGGTATTATTTTGATGATTTTTAGGTATAGGGTTATATTTTAGGTTTGTAGTATATTATAACGGTTTTATCATATAATTATTGTGCAAAAGTAAACATTTAATAAGTATTTTAAAATTTTTATTTCTATTTATTTGTTATCTTTTGGAAACATTGGTACTTTTGCCATTATTTTACCTATTTTTGTAGGTAAAAATAGTTGAAATATAATTTTAGATAAAGTTCAAAATCAAGATTTTAAAAAAATATTTTGTATTCTTAATAATAAATTTAGTATATTGCAAAGTGAAAAATAATAACGAACAACAATTTGAGTATAAATCAGTAGAACAACTGAAAACTGTACTCACAAAACAAGCTAAAAGCTGGGTTTTTGACGAAATAGACGAAAGTAGCACGGAATTTGCGCACTTTTATTTTACAGGCACACACGAAGGCAAAGAAGTTATCTTTGATGCGGCTTTGTATCCGTTGGAGCTTCATTTTCATAGCCTTTTGTTTGATATGTCAGAAGAAAAACTTTTGAAACTTTATCCTAAATATAAAGGTTTAGATGGTGATATGCCAGAAGGAATGACAGAAGAAATGGAAGAAGAAATAGAAGAAAAGCGTGCAGAACTAATGGAGGAGCTAGAAGATGAAGTAAAAGTTACAGAATTTGTGGAAGTTACAGTAGAAAATCCTACCTACATTTTGCTTGATGTTTGTCTAAATTTGCCAGAAGTAACGCCAAAAGCCATTGACAATTTTGTCAAACATTATGTAGAAAAAACTTTTAAAACTGACGAAACGGCATATTCTTTCAGCCTTGATTTGGAAGATGATGAAGACTAAATAATTGTGAATTGTGAATTAGGAATTATGAATTAAATACATTGTTATGTGTTTTTAATCCATAAATCACAATTAAAAATTCACAATTTATAACACCTAAAATAAAAACTAAAATAAATAGTTTTAAATTAGAAAATACTTTACAACTATGAGTATCCACAAAATAAAAACAAAACTAATCCTTTCTTACTCCTTCCTAATACTGGCTGGAGTGGTTTTGGGTGGGATTTTTCTTTACTTTTTCTTCTATATTGAAGGCTATTATGTTTATAGAAAAGAAGTTGATAATCTCAAATACCTTACTTCTAATGCGCAAAATTTGCAAAAAGATTTTTTAAGTCTTGATGCAAATAGTGAGAACTTTATGCGCACCCAAAAAAGTAAAACTATTACTGCTTTTGACATCAATAAAAAAGCTATCAATGAAATGCTCAAAGAGCTTGAAATTGACCCAATTACACCGTCATTGGGACTTTCTGAAAATGCTAAAAGAAGTACAGAACTACTTGCAAAGTATCATAGCACTTTTGATGTGTTGAAAGATAAGGTTTTGCAACGTGGTTATAGAGATATTGGACTTGAAGGCAAAATGCGTGATGTGGCACACGAGCTAGAAGGACTGAAAGGTAAAGTACGGGAAGTAGATATTTTGACCTTGCGCAGACACGAGAAAAACTTTATTATCAGAAAGGAACTTAGGTTTATTGATTATCTCGATAAAGCTTGTGAGGATATCGTACAAAATCTAAATGACTCTTTGAGTAAAAGTGCAAAAACAGAAATTGCAAGTGCCGTAGAGAGTTATAGAGTGATGTTTAAGCAAATGGTTGCTATTGAAAAAGAAATTGGTTTTACGCAGGAAGCGGGCATACGTGGGCAACTGACAAATATTGTAAAGAAAATCAATGATGAAGTTGAGGCTTTTGATGTTATTTTGACTTTGCATACTGACCAAATCAAAAATCAAGCGTGGCTTATCATTATTTCTGCAACACTTATAATGCTCATAACAGCATCTGTTTTTGCGGTTTATTTCGCCAATAGTGTTTCTAAACCAATAGAACTTCTAGACCGTATTACGCAGTCTGTCGTGAAAGGACTTAGAAATCAAGAGCAATTTTTGGAAAGAATCACTTCTGATGATGAAGTAGGTAATCTTGCCAAAAACTTTAAAGTAATGCTTTCCAAACTAAAATCTAGTATTGCAGAAGCAGAAAATAAAAATATTCAGTTGGAAGATTTTGCTAGAGAGGAAGCCAAAAGAAGCTGGTCTTCTACTGGGCTTTCTACCTTTGCGGATATTTTGAGAAATAATCACGAAAATGTTGAAAAACAAGCATTTGAGATTATTGCAACGCTTGTACGCTATACAGAAAGTAATCAAGGTGGTATTTTTATTGTCAATGATGAAGATGAAAATCATAAATTTTTGGAACTTAAAGGCAGTTATGCTTATGAAAGACAGAAATTTTTGAATAAAACTATTGAATATGGCGAGGGACTTGTTGGGTCTGTATGGAGAGAGCAAGATACCCGTTTTATTACGGATATTCCGCTTAATTATGCTAACATAACTTCTGGACTTGGACAGGCAACGCCAAAATCTTTGCTTATTATTCCTATCAAAAATGATAACAAAGTAGAAGGGGTTTTGGAACTTATGTCGTTTAAAGTGTATCAACCTTTTGAAATTGATTTTATAGAAAGCCTTTCTAGGCGTATTGCTACTACTATTGCAGCAGTAAAATCAAATGAGAAAAATGCACAATTACTTTCAGCTTCTAAAGATTTTGCTGATAAACTCAAAATCAAAGAAGAAGAACTCAAAAAACAACTTCATAATTACGAAAACTGGGTACAACAATTTGAGGCTAAACTTAATGCAGTTGCAGACGAGGCACACGTTTACCAAACTATCATTAATAAGGTTTACGAAGGTATTATCCTTACAAATGAGAAGTTTATTGTTACTAAAGTCAATAATCACGTTTTAAAACGCTTTGGCTATAAACGTCAGGAGCTTGAAGGGCAGTCAGTTGATATTTTGATAGAAACAGATTATGCTAATATCATTGATTTGAGAGAAAAAACTTTTAAACTAAGTTACAAATCTTTCACTCAAAACGTAACAGGAAAGGTAATTGATAATGTTGGTGGTATTTGTCCTGTGCAGATGATGTCAGGTAAATTAGAAATTGAAGATAGAATTGTTTATGTATTCTTATTTAATGAAGATAGTTCTTACAAAAATATTGAAGACACAAACAATGAACGTGAACCAAAAAGAGATGATTTTTCAATGTTTCAATAAAGTAAAAAAAACAAATAAATAAAAATAATAAAGTTTATAAATAATTATTGAAAATATAATTATTTGTAAACTTTATTTGTTAAATCTCATTTTGTTACCGTACACTCTTTTTTATTAGTGGTCTGTACCGTAGAGGAACGAAGGTCTGACCACTAATAAAAAAGAGTAAGTTCGTTTTAAAAAGAATTATGGTCAGACCTTCATTGCATTACGGTACAGACCATAATTTT
>JANYGM010000430.1 GCA_025362415.1 bacterium | reverse complement strand
ATAATGAGTAAGTTTGCACCGCAGAACTAGCATTTGTAGTGATTGTACCAAATATAAGTGTTGTAGGGGTTGTAGCTAATGTTGGAGCAACAACAGGCGCAGTTTCAGTTCCAGAAACAGCAACATTTTGAGATAATGTTGCACTCACATTTGTAATATTCCCAGATTTTGCACCAACTACTGCACTTGTAGGCGCAAAACGTACAGAAACGGTTTGTACAGTTGTCATTTCAGCAGGTGTATAAATAATACTTGGACTAAATGTAATAGCATCTTTTGAGACTTGGAAATTTGCAGGAGCAGTTACAGTTGTGTTTGTGGTAAGATTTACCCCTGTAAGTGTATATGTTTGTACACTAGAAAAAGCACCTGTAGCAACCGTACCGAAATTAGTAAGTATTAGTGGACTTGCGGTAAGTGAAGGTGGTAACGTAGAATTATCATAAAAAGCTACATCATCAAGCGTCCATCTTGCGCCTTGTGAAGGCGTTGCTGCAATACATTTATAAACAAAAGCAATGTATCTTCCTGCACCAGCATAACTAGAAATATCTATTTGAGGATTTTGTATCCAGATATCAGCATCATCATCTTCCAAATTAGCAAGTGTAACCCAAGTCGCAAGATTAGGGTCTCCAGTTCCTGTATAATTGGTAGATATTTTTATATCTAGCCCTAATCCTCCTCCTGCAAATTTTGTTCTTGACCAAAAATCCATTTTATAGTTAGACGTAACAGTCAAAGCAGGTGAAATAAGCCAATCTTCATTAGCCACAGATGCCGTAGCACTACCGCCATTCATTTGTACTCCTGCTGTATTGGGTGTAGTTGTTCCTGTTACAGGACGACCAAATGTGGTACAAGCCCAAACTTTTGTAGGGTCTGTTACACTAAATTGAGAAAAAGTACCCAATCCCCCTGGACAAGTAGTATTAAAAGTAAATATAGTTGTAGGCGTTTGTACTGGTGGTGGAACAACATAATCCTTGATAGTGAGTGTATGCGTGCTATTTGTGAGCAAAGGCACACCTGCACTTGGTGAAGAAAGTATCAAAATAACTGTTTCATCTGTTTCTACTATGGCATCAGCATTCACAGTAATAGAAACGGTTTGAGAAGTTTGGTTTGCAGCAAAACTAATAGGCGTTGTGGTTGTGAGTACATAATCATTAGTTGCACCTGCAGTAGCAGTAGAAGCAATGCCAACCGCCAAATTAATGGTAAATGCTACCGTAGAATTAGCAACAACATTAACATTATAAATGGTGTTTCCTGTTGCAGGTTCTGTGATTATTCCTGTAACGGCAGCAAACTGCACGCCTGGTGCAGGTGCAGAAAATCCCCAAACATCAGCTACCCACAAAGGATTATCAATGTAAGGGTTTCTGTTTCCCTGAATAGCAAAAATATTATTATTTCTACTTATTTCTTTCGCACTCACAGGGTCAGCAAGATGCCAAGAATACAATAAATCTAATTGCCATTGGTCAAAAACTTGATTAGAAGAGCCGTCTAATATATTATTAGCAGTTCCGTTGTTTTGCCAGCTACCAATTATGTTTTCGTAGCGAGTAGCCATATAGAAATAGCCACGAGCAAGGTCACCTTTGTAAGCATCAATAGGCTCAAAAACTGTACTTGTATAACCAGCAGATATAGAGTTGCCTAATTTACTACCATTGAGGGTAGTTGTAGTAGCTGTTCCTACTTTTCCATAAGGGTAATTACTTCTTATCCCGTTCACTTTTCCATCAGTTGGATAGATATGGAAAAGGTCAGAAACCATTGGAGAGGCAGAAACAAACCAACTTTGTGGCATACTATGCTCTCTGTTGTAGCAATCTCCTTCTGCGCTATAACTTCCGCAGGTTTGCCCCCAAGTGAAGACATACGGAGGTGTTCCTGTTGGATTATCAGAATACATATCCCAAACTTGTCCGTTTGTTTTTTTATCTGTTCCTGTACTCGGATATGAGCCAGTCCCTTGATATGCGGCATACAACGAGCCATAACCAATATTTATTGGTGCTGCAGTTGTGCTTGGGTAGTTTTTGTTGATGATATTAAAAAGGGCGGTTTTCTTTGCGTATCCAGAAAGGGATTGCGCAGCTGTATAATAGCCTGCGGGAGCTTGTGCATAGGAATTGAGCGCAAAAATCCACAATACTAAAATAGCACTAATGCTAGTAATTATGTTTTTCATTGTTATCTGAAATTTAGTTGAAATATATTACAATAAACGCCACAAAAGTAAGCAATTTTTTTGAGATATTTTCTAAGTTTCAAATATTTAAAGATTTGTTAATAGCATTTTATAATTTTATTTTTTTCGTCTATTTATTTCTTTTTTAATCAATAAAAATTCCCTGCTAGTTTGCCCTTTTACAGAAGTATTTTCATCAGCTCTACGGAACAGATAAGGCATAACCGCCTCCACAGGTCCGTACGGCAGGTATTTAGCTACTTTGTAGCTATCTTTGGCAAGTGCATAAGAAATTTGGTCGCTCATACCAAAAAGTTGAGCAAAATACACTCTTTCATCAGCAGGACTAATATTTTTAATGTTCATTAGTTGTAGTAAATATTTGTTACTTTGTTCGTTGTGTGTGCCACAAACCACTCCAAAGCGTTCAATATTATCCATACAAAACAAGATAGCACTATCAAAATCCTTGTCGCAGGCTTCTTTGCTAGGTTGAATAGGGTCAGGATAATTCATTTCCTTTGCACGTTTGCTTTCACGTTCCATATATGCGCCACGT
>JANYGM010000426.1 GCA_025362415.1 bacterium | reverse complement strand
GGGCGTTTTGTACGTTCTTTTAAGGCTTTTGATGCAAAAGGTACAGAGATTTCTACAGAAAAAATAGGAGAAAATCAATACAAAATCTCTAAACCAAAACAAACACGCAAAATCCAGTATAATATTGCCGAAATTTGGGATACGGAAGTGGATAAAGACAAAATTTATGCTATGTGTGGCAGTTCTATTGAAGAAGACCACGCCCTTATCAACGGACAGACTGTTTTTGGCTATCCAACAGGTATGCAAAACAAACCACTCAAAATAAAAATTGATTTTCCAAAAGAATGGACATTTGGAACGGCACTTTCACAAGATAAAAATGGCTTTTTTGAGGCAAATAACTACGACCACATTGTGGATTCCCCTATTTTGATGGGACGACTTACCAAAGCAACCGCAAAAGTAGCTGGTGCAGATATTGAAGTTTATACGTATTCAAAAACAGATAAAATTAAATCTGATTTGCTTCTGAATGGTATGTCGGATATGTTGAAAGCGGCTGGTGCGTTCCTAAAAGAACTTCCTGTAAAAAAATATACGTTTTTATTTCATTTTGAAGACAAAAGCGCAGGTGCTTGGGAACATTCGTATAGTTCTGAATATATTTTGAAAGAATCAGAATGGAGTCTAGAAGTTGCGGAAGGTGTGGTAGATATTGCTGCACACGAGTTTTTCCACGTTGTAACGCCCCTAAACATACATAGTGAACTGATTTCTAATTTTAATTTTGTTACCCCAACTGCATCAGAGCATCTTTGGTTGTATGAAGGAACGACAGAATGGGCATCTCACAAGATGCAACTAAATGCGGGTTTGAAGCCATTAGACGAGTATTTTAAAGAACTTCAACTAAAAATTAGAGTTGATGAAAACCGTTTTGATAATAATTATAGCCTTAGTAAAATGAGCCTTACATCTTTTACGCCAGAAGGACAAAAGCAATACGGCAATATTTATATGCGTGGCGCACTTGTGGCGGGACTTTTGGATATTCGTTTGTTGGAACTTTCTAAGGGAAAACGTGGTTTGAGAGAAGTTATCAATGAATTTGCTAAAATTTATGGTGCAAACAAAGCTTTTTCAGAGAAAAAATGGTTTAAGGTTTTTGTTAAAAAAACGTACCCAGAAATTGCTGATTTCTTTGAAAAATATGTCAAAAATGCCAATCCTTTGCCAATAGAAGACTATTTTAAGAAAATTGGTATCAAATACACAAACATAGACAATAAACCAAAATTTGAAATTGCAGAAGATGCCACACCAGCGCAAATTGCCCTACGCAAACAATGGATGACTAATTTTTAATACACAATTACGAATTATCAATTACGAATTACGATATTTAGCGTAATTCGTAATTTGAAATTCGTAATTGAAATTATTGTAGTTGATATTCTGGTAATGCAGTCAAATAAAGCACTATTTTTTTAATAAACTCCTCTTTTGTAGCTGATAAATTTTCGTTCAAATTCTCTTCAAAAGCAGTTTTATTCAAATTTTTGTCATCTTGAATAAGGTATTTTTTGATATTTTCAGCTAATATTTTATTTGATGTTTCATTTGATTTTTTAGAATTATTTTCTTCAAAAAAAACCTCAAAAGCCTTCAAATTAAGCGTAGCCTGCAAAGGTTGTTTATTCTTTTTGTTGTATTTCTGGGCGTTGTCATCTCCTTCTTCTTTGTTATCAATTTCTACAACTGCTTGATTAAAAAGCACTTGTGTAAGTTGCAAACGGAAAAGCAAACTAGAACTATCTATAAAAGCACGTCCACCAGCCCAACCAGCCACATTTGGCGGATTTAGGAGCATTTGTCCTAGTATTTTTTGCACAAAAAGATTAGCATTTTCATCAATAAAATCCACTTCAAAAGTGCGTTTTAAGCCTACTAAAAGCTCAATAGGTGATTTTATTTTTGTTCCAATATTTTTCTCCTCATAAAACCATTTTGCAGAAAAAATAGCCTGAAGAAGTTTTGAAATATCATAATCAGATTTATAAAAATCATTGGCTAATTGTCTTATAATCTTCTCATCAGACACATTTATTGTATCATTAACAAAAAAAGTATAAATCTTTTTGGTAATGAAAAATGCTGTTTCTGGCTTTTTGAGAATGATATTTAAAATATCTTCCCCAGAAAAAGTCCCTTTTTGACCCATAAAAGTTTTTTCAGAAAAGTCGTGTTGCCTTTCTCTAAACTTAAATTTTGCCTCTCCTTTCTCAATTCCCCAGCCTGTAAAGGCACGAGCCGCATTTTTGACATCATTTTCTGTATAATTTCCTCGCCCAAGCGTAAAGAGTTCCATCACCTCACGAGCAAAATTCTCATTAGGGCTTTCTTTTCTATTCTGTTGATTATTAAGGATTTGTTAATGGCAGTTGCAAAAAACCCCGCAATGTTGCAATTCCTTAATAAT
>JANYGM010000336.1 GCA_025362415.1 bacterium | reverse complement strand
CTGGAAAGTGTGTATGTGGGTAACTGCATCGGGGGTTCGAATCCCTTCTTCTCTGCTAAAATAGTTTTATCATTCTACATTGTCTAAATAAAATGAGTACAGTCTTAGTTTTCAATATTTGAAATGAAATTAAGCAGGTATTTGATTTATCATATTATTAAAAATCAACATTAAAAATTAAAAAACAGTTTCTTTAAATTTAAAATTAAACCGCATACCCAATTGTTTATGAAAAAAGTATATGCTTTTTTAGCTACTTCAAGCCTAATGGCTTTTGGTCTTATTACAGACGTAATGGCGCAAGCTAAACCTCCTGTTGCTGCTCCTGTAGAACAATCTTACCACCAATTGATTAAAGAAACCTTTATTGCGGGTGGTATAGAGTTTATGATTCCTATTCTTTTGTGTCTAATTATTGGACTAGCACTAGCTATTGAGCGTATTATTACGCTGAATTTGGAAACTACTAATACAAAAAAATTCCTTCCTGCTATTGAAGATGCCCTAAAATCTGGTGGCGCAGTTGCTGCCAAAGATGTTGCCGTAAACACTCGTGGTGCAGTAGCTTCTATCTTTACACAAGGGCTTATGCGTTCTGAAGAAGGTTTAGATGCTATTGAGAAAGCAGTTGTTTCTTATGGTTCTGTGATGATGGGTCGTTTGGAAAAAGGACTTACTTGGATTTCTCTTTTTATTGGTCTTGCGCCTATGCTAGGCTTTATGGGTACGGTTTATGGTATGATTTTGGCATTTAAGAAAATCCAATCTGCTGGTACAATGGATGCATCTTTGATGGCTGGTGAGATTCAGGTAGCCTTGATTACAACTATTGGTGGTTTGATTGTGGCTATTATTTTGCAAATATTCTACAATTACCTTACTGCAAAAATAGATAGTATCACCAACCAAATGGAAGATAGCTCTATTACGCTTATGGATATGCTTGTGAAAAAACAAGCTGGAAACTTAAAATAATTTTTCATTCTTAAAATCAACATAAAAATCAATGAAAAATATTCTAAAAAATAGATTTTTAAAGCCTTTTGGTACTACTGCAATAGCTTTTTTGCTTTGTAATACTGCTTTTGCGCAAGCTCCTACAGCAGGAAGCGACGGACCAATGGTTGATATTTTGCTTTATATTTCTTATGCTGCCACAGTGTTTGCGGCACTTGTCGCCATTATACTGCCGTTTTTCAAAACGACAGGCGACACAAAAGGACTAATACAAACAGGTATCATTACGGCAGTTTTATTAGTGATTTTTGCCATTAGTTATGCCGTTTCTGGTGATGAAGTAAACAAAATTCACCAAACTTTTAATATTAGTGCTGGTGGCTCTAAACTTATTGGTGGCGTACTGATTATGACGTACATAATGACGTTTGGAACGGTTGGACTTGCGCTTGCTGCGTGGGTAAAAGGACTTGTAAGCTAATAGCCCCCAACCCCAAAGGGGAGTAGTGCAAATACATTACTTGTTGTTGTTTGTGAATAAATAAGCAACAACAAGTTTTAACATATAAATAAAATAAAATTATGCCAAAAAAGAAAGATAGAGGCACACCAGAAATCAATGCGTCTTCAATGGCTGATATTGCATTTTTGTTGTTGGTATTCTTCCTCGTAGCAACAAATTTCCCTTCTGAAAAAGGTATTCCTTCTACGCTTCCACGTTTAGGTTCACAAAATAAAACAGAAGTAGATAAAGCTCCTCAAAACATTTTGCGTATTTTGGTGAATTCTCAAAATAAGTTACTTGTTAATGATGAAGAGTTAGATATTACAAAGCTCAAAGAGAAAACAGTAAGATTTATAGATGGTGCAGACAAAAATCCAGCTAACAAACAATGTAAAGGAGTTGTTTCTTTGAAAGGTGATAGAGGAACAAAATATGAGGCTTATATACACGTACTTGACCAAGTGAAAGCAGGCTATTGTGCGGTACGTGCAAGAGAGCTAAAATGGACAGAAGAACAAGTACTTAACTTCAAAGATGCTGATGTTTCTGAAAATACAAAGAAACTCTATAATAACATTGTGTTTTTGTATCCTGTGGTTATCTCTGAAGCAGACCCAACAGAAGCAGAAAAAAAGTAATAAATAAACAGCCCCTAAATCCCCAAAGGGGACTTTAAATACATATATAATTTTTTGGTGGGGCTATCAACATTTAAAAAACGACATTTATTATGGCAGTATTTAAGAAAAAAGCTAAGAAAAAACCTGAAATTTCTACTTCAGCGTTGCCAGATATTATCTTTATGCTTTTGTTTTTCTTTATGGTTTCTACAAAACTAAAAGAAGAAGACGTAAAAGTAGATAATGATTTGCCAAAAGCAACCCAATTACAAGATTTGGACGTTAAAGTACAAACAATGACTATGTATATTGGTAAGCCCGCACGTGTGCAAGATGGTTCAGATTCTCGTATTCAAGTAAATGATGCGTTTGTACCTATCAAAAATATTATACAAACTGTAGAAACTAAACGCTCTGAAGCAAAAACAGCAGATATTACTGTTACACTCAAAATAGATGATGAAGTGAAACTTGGTATCGTTACAGACGTAAAAATGCAACTACGTGAAGCACAAGCACTTAAAGTTTTCTACTCTGGAAACAAAGTTGAAAAACTAAAGTAATTGTGAATTGTGAATTTTAAATTGTGAATGAATACAAAATATAATTCAAATCAAAAAAGTCCATTTATCAAATCTTGATAAATGGACTTTTTTGTATTTTTTGGTTACTTTTTTAAGTTGAGTCGTATTCAAATGAAAATAGTCCAAGTTCCATCTGCTTATCCTAATGCAGTTACTTATGTTTGTCTTCTAATAGATATTTCCCCTTCTTTTGCTTAGAATATTGATTTTCAATGTTCTAATGAATTTCCATACACTTTTTTACCACATAGGCACATAGAAAACATAGAAATACAATTATTTCTATGGCGCAATGCTTGTGCAGTTTTAATTCAAAATCTCAAATGATAACTATAAAAAAATACCCTCGTACACGCCATATTGAGGGGTCTAAATTGCAATATGGCGACCACGACCTCAAAAATGTTCCTTTTGAAGACATTAAGGGCAA
>JANYGM010000008.1 GCA_025362415.1 bacterium | reverse complement strand
TGATATTTGTATCCAAGATATTGAAACATTTTATAAACATCAGAATTTTTATAGGTTTCGTCTTTATCATGATAAAAATTTGACAAGGCTTGTGTTTGGTTGGTACTCTGATTTGGTTGATATTTCATTTTTTTATTTTTTATAAATTGATGATTTGTTTTCTTACTTACTTTTTTATTATTTATTTCAGTACCATTTGTTGCAATAAGTCTTGCAAAAATATAATCTGTTTTTCCTTTTCTAAAATCCGTAATTCATATTGATTTTTTAAATTTTCTGTTGCCATAACTTGATAGTCTTTATCTGTGCTGGCTAAATAATTAGATAAAATATTTTTCTCGTCGTATGTTATCAAATCAATGATATTTACCTCAAGAATATTGCTTATTTCTTCCAATTTGGAATACACAATATCTGTATTTTTCTCCAAATTGCTGTAGCCACCTTGTGTCATTTTCAGCTTTCCTGCCACGTACTCCTGCGAGTAATCACGCATTTCACGTATTTTTCTAATTTTTTCGTTGATATTCATTTGACTATTTTTTTAAGGTTTATAATGATTTAAAAATAGTAAACAACGGATAAAAGTTGTTTACTTTTATAAAGATAGAAACTAAAATTGAGTTTGTCAAGTTTTTTTTTCACTTTTTCTAAAAAAGTGCCTTCATATTACGCTAACAATATATGTTAAAATATAAAATAAATAAATAAAATAACCTTCACAAAAATTTTAAATTACAGGTGAAGGTTACTGATTATTTGGCATAATTATTTTTATTTAACTTCCAATTGTCCAAGTCTTTTCAACAGAATGGCTACCACAAGGGCATTTATTAAAATTACAATAATTACATCTTACTTTTTTGCAAAGGGAACATCTTTTGACAGTCGTGCCACTTTTGGTATTACCACAAGTAGGGCACATTGGGATTTTGCTCATAAAAATTTGGATTTATTTGTTAATGAATAATTTGTATTTTTCCTAACGAATGATATAATTATAATAAATTTTTGGTCTATTTTTTTGTTGTACAATGGCTATTTCTTTTAGTGCATCAAGGCGTTGTTTTTGTAATGCGACTTGGTCTTCATAAACTTTTATTTGTAGAGAAAGTTGTTGTTTTTGGGCTGCATCTATTTTATTTTCAATTCTGTTTATGATTATTTTTGCCTCCTCAAAACACGAAGAAGAAGGCATTATTAGTTTCAAATTTTCTGTTGCTTGTGTATAGTCATTGTTAGCAACATTTAAGTTGATTTCGTGAATGATTTTTCTGCATTCTTGGTCTTGATATTTTTTATAAAATACCAAAGATTTTTCTTGTGCTTTTTTGTAACATTCTGTTTCTTCAGGAACGCTCATAAGCAAGCCAACTGCTTGTTGAAAATCTTGTTTTTTTGCAAAATTTTCTGCTTTTTCAATAATATTTAAGCATTGAGTTTCATAATATTGAAGAATTTTAGCTTTACTATTTTCTATAAATATCTTGTAGTCTTTATCATTTATATTGATTTTTGATAATGCGTTTGTAGTTGCTGCAAAAGCATTGCTACCACTTCCATTGATTATTTTGCTCACTGACGCAAAAAGAATATTATTATCCACTTGCTTGACAAACAAACTTAATTCACTTTTTACGACTGTGATATTTTGCATTCCACCCTCCACGATATTTGTTTCATAGATAGTAAATTTCGGGTAAATTACAAAATTATTATTAGGACTACCCGCATCAATGCCATAATTTGTAACTATTTGAGAGATTTTGGTTGATAATTTTGCTAATTGCGTGGCATCTAGCTCATCACTATTCTCGGGCATAACCACAGACAGAGAAATTTTGCCAATTTCTGCTGATACTTGCGCTTTTACAATTTGAAATTGAATACAAATCATAAATATTAAAAATATTTTTTTCATCAGAGATTTATTTTATGGTAGATTATTATTAGTTTTAGCTTTGTTACCGTACACTCTTTGTTATTAGCGGTCTGTACCGTAGTGGAACGGAGGTCAGACCACTAATAACAAAGAGTAAGCTCGTTTTAAAAAGAGATTATGGTCTGACCTTCATTGCATTACGGTACAGACCATAATCTCTTTTTAAAACAGTGTACGGTAGCAAAAGTTTTAGCCATTGCTTGTGTCTTCACAAGCAATATGGCTGTGTTATTTGTGAAGACACAAACAACGGCTTTTTAGATTATTATTAGTTTTAGCCATTGTTTGTGTCTTCACAAGCAATATGGTGGTGTTGTTTATGAAGACACAAACAACAGCTTTTTAAACTTTGTATTCATTCACAATTCACAATTTAAAATTCACAATTATTTAATAGTGATATAAATAGTATTTCCTTTGACATCTTTTGCAGGTTCTAAGCCCAAACTCTTAAGAAATTTAAAAATTTCAAGGGCAAATTTGTTAGGATTATAATTATTATTGGTTGTGGCATCTTTAAGCGGGATTTTTACATCATCAAATATCATTTTCAACTCTGTTGTTCCTTGAATATGATAGTTATTTTTGAAAGCATTTTTCTCCATCCACATCTCTATTTGGTCTGATAATGGTAGTTTGTCTGCACCAACTTCTGACGACATTTTATAAGAAGAATTAGTATCAAAACTAATGTCTATAATAACGGCTTTACCATTATTAAAAATATCTGTAAATTTTGTTTGCATTACGTTCAAAAAATCTGTTACACAACTTTCCACTGCTTTTGAGGCAAGTTTGCCAAAATCTTCCGTATAAAATTTGCCACTTTCTCCAACCTTATTTGACAAAGAATTCCCTGTTGATGCCTCAAAAGCTGTCAAAACAAGTGTAACGGCATTTCCTGCTTTGCTACTTATGATATTTACTTCTGCTTGCACATAAATATCTGCGCCTGACATTTGTATTATTTGCGTCTTAATGTCGGTTTGATTATCAGAAGTGAAAATATTATTATCTTTAGCAACCTTCAGTTTTGCCGTAAAATCAACTGTCGTAAAACCTCTGTTATCAAACCCTTCTTTAATCTTAGTGATGGCAATTCTGCGGTTGATGTCTTGCTCCAAAATAGTCCTAATATCTTCTCCTTCTTTCGTATAAGGAATAACTATGATTTTGGGCTGAACGGTATTTACTTGATTGGTATTTGCTGTTTGCGCTTTAGCAAAATGGCTTAGTTCTAGTAGAAGAAGCAAAATAATTAAAATAATTATTTGATTCTTTTTGGTAGTTTGATTTTTGATAGTTCTATTTTCCATTATTTGATTTTTTAGATTTCTAAAATTAGTTGTTGCTGTAAAAGTTCTGTTGCAAATTTATACCCATTATTTTGAATAATATAACTGTTTGATTATCAAATGTATAAATAATAAAATAAAATTTATATGTATTTTTTGTAGGGTGCGACCCTTGTGGTCGCCCTGCTTCAATGAGGTTTAAAAGCTGTTTTTTGTTTGTCGCAAGCGTGCCACTGGTTGCTTTCGCCTAGCAAGTGCTAGTATTGGGCAGGGGCAAGCCCAGCCCCTACATTTTAACACACGTATTTCAATTTATAAAAGTTTCTGACACTATTTACAAAAGATTATTTGCGGAATTTTCAGACTAAAATCCCTGTTTGTTTTGATGTTTTTTATCTCAATAAAATCATATTCTTCATTTTTGATGATATGTTTATTATTTTCTTTTGAGGCAATTTCTATGTACGCTACTACTTCAGCCACGCCTTTTTTAATCTCAAATTCCTGTAAAAAATCAGGGAAAGTAATATGTGTTTTGGTTTTTAGGGCGAGTTTGATATTATTTTTTAGGGCGACTGTATCTATTTCAAATTGTTCATATAATTGTGTATTATTGTTGGTACTTGTGCCTTCTTCTGGACTGTTGTTGGCGAATTTTATCTTTTCAGGTGGACTAAAAAGCGGTTTATCAATAATCAAATCAATATTTATTATTTCGTCTAACGTCAAAAATTCAAATTTATTAAAATCTTTTTCTGTTTTTGCGTTAATCTTTGCGTTAGTATTTGCATTAGAATTTAGGCTAATAATTTTGAGCATTTCTTGGATATTATCATAAATTCTTTTGTTTTCAAAGAATGATTTATGCTCCAAATACTTGCGTAGTTGCTCAAAAAGCGAGTTAGTTGATTTTTTGGTTTTGTCACCTGCTTCTATCAAATTATTTCTGATATTGGCAATACTAAAATTTTTGTCTTGCACTTGTTGCACCGCAGGAATAGCCAGCACTTCACTAAGGAGTTTTTCTAGTTCTTCTTGTTTTGAATTTGACAACAGAAATTCCCAAAAAGCAGTAAAACTTTTGCCTTGGTCTTCTTCTAAAATGTTGCTTTGTTGCTCAAAAAGGTCTTCCAAAATATCCCCTTTTGCGAGTGTGGTCGTGATTATTTTTTGTCTAAATTTCTTATCTAAATCACGAAAATTCTGCTCTACTTGCCGAAAATCAGCTAATAAATTTTTGGCAGTATCTTCTATAAAAAAGAATTGTTCTTTGATTTGCCTGTCGTCCAGCGTATCTATTTTACCATTTTTGACATCTTGGATTTCCTGTTCAATGGCTATTTTTTTCTCTTCTAGTTCTTTAAGCCTAGTGTTGGCATCAGTTTTTGACTTGCTAGACAGGTTTTTCAGGCTTTCAAACAAATTTTTCAGTCTAGATTCTTGCCCTATAAATTCACGTTTTTCTAGGCTATCAACCACTTTAAAGGTATTTTCTGTGGAGGGCGTTAGTTCGTAATCAAAGGTATCATTTTTGGCAGGGAATTTGCGCAAATAGCCTGCGTTTGTCCAATCTGTGAGGTATTGTTTTGGTTGTTTTGGAAATTTAAGTTTTTGTTGTTGATTTTCTTGATTTTCCTGATTATTTTTCTGCGTATCTTCTTTATTGAGAAAATAGAGGTAATCCGAAAGAAATTCTATGAGTTCTTTTTCAGAGATGGTATCAATTTTGAAACCGCTTTGATTTTGTTTGAAGGATTTGAACAAAAAACTGATAATAAGGTCTGCATTATCAGCTTTGAGGAGTTTTACGGTATGATGTGATTTGAGTAACTGGTATATTTTTTCAAACGTCATTTTGTTACAATGCTAAGGAAAAGGTAGGAAATACAACTATAAAACACTAAAAACATTCTCAAAAATAATTAAAATAACTTGATATTACAAATAAGTAATTGTGAATTTTTAATTGTGAATTATGAATGAATACAAAATGCTTATAATCAGTTAATTATGTTTCTTGTGTTGTCAGGATTTGTGTTTCCACAAATCCTGACAACAAACATAATTTGTATTCTGTCCCAGCGGGACAACATATTTATAGAAAATCTTTTTGTATTTAACCTTAAAATCTTATAATCCTTCCATCTTGGTAAGGAATTGATGTAGTACAATAAGTGTCCACAAACGGTTATAATAATAGTCATTTCCACCCAAATAGGCTTTTTTCATTTTTTCTACTTCTGCAAAATCTACAAAATCATATTTTTTAATAACTTTTTCTGATAAAAAATCTTCCAACAAAAACCTCAAATCTGTACGCAACCATTGTATTAGCGGAATAGAAAAACCTTGTTTTGGGCGTTCAAAGTAGCTTTTTGGTACATAATCATACAAAAGTTGTTTCAAAAGATACTTTCTTTCACCATTTTTGTATTTGAGTTTTGGAGAAAGTTGTAAGGCAAACTCCACGACACGATAGTCTAAAAGTGGCACACGAGCCTCCAAAGCGTATTGCATAGTTGCTCTATCTACTTTCACAAGTAAATCATCAGGTAAATATGAACACATATCAAAAACCGACTGACGAAATTCTGGCGGATTTATTTTTGCTAATTTATCACTAAGATTATTACTAAATTTATCATTAAAAACATCATTATTCATATCAGAAACCACATTTTTTAGCTTTAAAATGTCTTTTATTTCTTTCTTAGAAAAATAAAATTGTTCCTGTGAAAAGATATGTAACATTTGCTCAAAACTTGCATTATTTTTATTTGCAAAATTACTAGAATTATCATTAAAATCACCTTCAAAAAGGCTACTTGCTTTCTGAAAAGCAGTTGTTTTCTTGAGTTGTAATATTTTTGAAATAATGCTTTTAAACGGTTTTAAAAGAGGATTTTGCAATCTTTTTGCCCAATCATACATACCATAACCTAAGAAAAGCTCGTCGCCACCATCTCCGCCCAACGCCACCGTAACGTGTTTGCGTGCCAGTGCAGACACAAGCAAGGTAGGCACAGCAGAAGAGTCTGCATAAGGCTCATCATATATGTCTATAAGCTTAGGAATAAGGTTTTTAGCCTCTTGCGTAGAAACTATAAATTCGTGGTGGTCTGTATGTAAGAATTTAGCAACTTTTGCAGCAAATTGTGCTTCATTAAATTTATTTTCGGCAAAACCAATAGAAAAAGTTTTCATTTGTGGTGAGTTTTGCGCTTGTGCCTGCTCTGTGGCAAGTGCCGCCACAAGGCTAGAATCAATGCCACCACTCAAAAAAACGCCCACAGGCACATCAGCAATCAAACGGTAGCTCACAGAAGACTGTAAAAGCCTTTTAAGCTCTGTTTTTGCCCTATTTTCGTCTTGATAAAGAAAATTTGTTTGATTATTTTTGTTATCTATTTTATCAAAAATATTCCAATAATTATGGATATTCAAGCCGTTTTTATCAATTTCCAAAATGCTTGCGGTAGGCATTTTGAAAATGTTTTTATAAATGCTTTTTGGTGCAGGAATGTAGCCCAAATGCAAGAAATCAGCCACCGCAGAACGGTCTATTTCGTGCTTTAAGGGCAGTTTTTGGAGAGATTTTAGTTCTGATGCAAAGGCAAAACTTTTTTTATCTGCCTGATTATCATAAAAATAATAAAGCGGTTTTACGCCCATTCTATCCCTAAAAATAGTAATTTTTTGCGTTTGTTTGTCATAAATAACCATTACAAACATACCATTAAAAAGCCGCACACAAGCATTTCCCATCAAAGAAAAAAGCTCTAAAATAATCTCTGAATCAGAAGAAGTTTTTAGATTTTGGAGAATATGGGTAGGCAATTCTTGTTTAATCTCTTGATAATTAAACACTTCTCCATTAAAAACCATTACATAACGCTCATTTTGGGCGTACATTGGTTGGTTAGCAACTTCTGACAAGTCCAAAATACTAAGTCTGCGGTGTCCTAAGCCACAAATAGCGTGATTATTATTATCATTATTTTGATTATCTTCAAAAAAATACCCTGCGGCATCAGGTCCTCTGTGCGCAAGTGCCGTAGTCATAGCTACAAGTAGGTTTTTATCAAAAAAACTATTGTTTTCTACAAAAGAAAGAAATCCTGCAATGCCACACATAAATTAATTTGTATCAGTATTACGTTGATTTTTCCCCATTTGAAATCCTGCGAAATAGCCCCCTACGCCTGTGGTTACGGCAGTAGTGAGGACTGTAAAGAGTTTTTCTGCAATTTCTTTTTGCCCATTCAAAGATAAATAAGCACTCACACCCAATACAACCACAAGCGCAAAACCAGAAAAAAGATATTTTTTTGTGGAGTCTGTTTTCTTGTCTTCCATTTCTTGCAACATTGTTATTTTCTGCGCTTCAAGTGCTTTTTCAGCATAATCATAGCTTTTTGCAAGTTCAATAGCTTTTAGATTTTGTTCTTTTTCCTGTAATTCTAATTGTTTGGTTTGGTTATTAAGGAGTTTATCTATACTATTTTCACTCAAATTATTCATTTTGGGCGTGTTTGGCATATTTAGTTATATTTTATTCAAAAAATTGTGTTTTATTGAATTTTATTTCAATTTTTCCAAAACCTTTTTCACCTAATTTTGCAGGAATAATGGTTATTTTCTCTACGTCAGCAGGCTTTATTGTATCAAATTCTTTGATAAACTGCCCAGCCCTAAAAACTCTATGACGAATAGGGTTTAATGTGATAGTTTTCATTGATTTATGGTTTTATTTGAGATTGTGAAGGATAATTATTTGCACAAATTTACTAAAAAAACTTCTAATACCTACTATTTTATTTTACTGAAAATAGCAAATGCTATTAAACTTTTGCTTAAAAAACTTATCAAAAACGAAATAAACACAAATACTTTCCAAATATCCTTCAAAACGCCTCAAAATCTTATGAAACCTACTCAAAAAGAACTTCAACACTTATTTTTACGTGCTGGTTTTGGATTAAAACCTACTCAATTACAGGAATATGAAGGAAAAAGTATTGAAAAAATCTTGAATATCATTTTTAAACAAGCAGAAATTTATACTAATTTTGATTTTATTAAAATTGATGAAGAGGAAATAAAGCCAAAACTTCTTCCTCGTAATGAAAAAAAACTGTTTAGAAAAGAACGAAAAGAAGAAATTAAAACGCTTAATATCAAATGGTTGGGGAAAATGCAAGACAATAATAACCAACTTCGTGAGAAAATGACGTACTTTTGGCATACTCATTTTGCTTGCAAAAGTGCTAATGCGGTTTTTAATCAGTTGCAAAATAACACGCTTAGAAAACACGCTTTGGGCAATTTTAAGGATTTGTTGATGGCAGTTGCAAAAGACCCCGCAATGTTGCAATTCCTTAATAATCAACAGAATAGAAAAGAAAGCCCTAATGAGAATTTTGCTCGTGAGGTGATGGAACTTTTTACGCTTGGGCGAGGAAATTATACGGAAAATGATGTCAAAAATGCGGCTCGTGCCTTTACAGGCTGG
>JANYGM010000319.1 GCA_025362415.1 bacterium | reverse complement strand
TAAAAAAACAGAAATATAGTCTTCAAGTGCTTTAAAGTCTGTTTTGCCGTCTGCTTTAGCTGACGGTGCAAAGAACTTCAAGTGCCAAAACGAAAGTAAACCAGACTAGCCTGACGGCTATGGGGCTTGCCCCTGCCCAATATGCGAAAGCAACACGACAAAAAATTTATTCATTAAAAAATAAGCTAAAACCTGCTCTACGAGGGCAGGGGCAAGCCCAGCCCCTACAAAATACATCTTGCGTAACATCAGTTATGAATTGTGAATTGTGGATGAATACAGAATTATTGATAATAAGCCACAAATAACTTGATTTTTTTGGACTTTTGCGACTTTTTGAAAGAAAATAAAGAATTTATACATTTATTCTAATAATTTTTGTAAACTTACACAAAACATAGAAGTTTTGCAATAAAACTTTTATAGTATTTCAATTAAACAGTTAGCAACTATTATGAATATCACCTGTCAAAATTGTCAAACAAAAAATCATTTTTCTTCTCCTCAAAACGGCTATTATTGCATCAAATGCCAAGAAACAATTACTATTTCTGTGGATAATATGCTTGTTTTTGAGAATGATATAACGGCTTTACGCAAAAGTATGACCGTAGAAATGAATAAATTTTATGATTCTTACGAAAAAGAAGTAAATAAAATCTCTCAATTAGAAAAGAGTTTTGAGTTATTTAAAGACGTTTGGGAAACCTCAAATCCCATTTTAAATTATCAAAATCCTATTTCAAAGGAAAATATTGTTAATATTCCAAAAGTTATTGTAGAAAAATCTTCAACGGAAATACCAGAAATAGCATTAAAAAAACAACAAGAATACTTAGAAAAACAAGAAAAAGAAAAATTAGAAAAGCAAGAAAGAGAACAACAAGCAGCTATTTTCCTAAAGGAAGCACAAGAAAGAGAAGCTTTATTTGCAAAAATTCAGGAAAAAGAACAAGAAAAATACAAGCAATTACAAAAAGAAAAACAACAAAAAGCACAAGAAATTAAAGCAGAAAAAGAAAGATTAGCTGCCATTCCACAAGAACCAAGTATGGTAGAAGAGGTTTTGGTAGATGTGCTTGTGCCGTTTTCGCAGTTGCGTACAATGACACTCAAAGTTATCAATCATTACAAAGAAAAAAACCAACTTCCTGTGTTTTTTATGGTTGTGGGTGGTATTATTGCCTTACTTTTGGGTTTTGCCTTTTTGATGCAATACGCTGATAGTATGTTTTCAGAAATTAGCAAATATGTGTTTAGTGTGTCTGTGGTGGCGGGTCTGACTATTTGGGGTTTGCGACTAAACAATAATAATTCAGAATTTAAAGAGTTTGGCTCTGCCATTGTGGGGCTTGCGTGTGCGCTGGCGTATTTGGTTGTTTATTCTCTTACAGATTCTCCTATTTTGACCGTTTTTAGCAACTCTGCCATAGGTTTTGTGCTGATATTTGTAGTAACAGTTGGTACAAGTTATCTCTCTTTCCGCTACGAAACTAAAGTTGTAGCCGTGATTAGTTTGCTTGGAGGTGCGTTTGCGCCTATGTACATTGATAGCATCAATATTACGGTTTTTTACTTTATTTACTTGTTTATTTTGTGTATTACGGCACTTTTTGTAGGGCGTGCTATCAAATGGAAAGTAATGGATACGCTTAGTTTTGTGGTGGCATCTGTGGCTATTTCTATTATTTTCTATCAAAAACAGCCTGCAATCCCTGTTGTGCAATATACAATAGTGTTTTTGGCGTTTGCCTATTTGTTTTTTTATGTAGCTATTTTTGAGAAAAATCTATTACCAAAACAAACGCTAGAATCCAAAAATATTGTAATGCTGATTGGTAGTGCAGGTTTTTTGGTAGTAAACTTGTTTTATTTGTATGATAATATTCAAGGTTTACGCACTTTGGGAACAATTCACTTAGTCAATGCGAGTGTGTTTGTTTTGGGTTTTGCTATATTTAGAAAAACCTTATCAAACAATATGGCAACGCTGTTTTTTGTGCTTTCTGGTGTGTTTTTAGGTTTTGCTTTTCCATTGATATTTGAAAGAAATATAAGTGGCATTTTCTGGGCGTTGGAAGCAGTAGCACTTGTTTATTGTGGATTCTTGTTTAATCTGCCTTTGGTGCGCAAAGAAGGCTATTTAGGGCTACTACTTGCGGTGGGAAAAATTGCTTTATCAATACCAGAAATTATTAACAACTGGGAGCAAATTTTGTGGACAGATAGTTACATTCAAGTTCTTGGATTAGTGGCAGTTTTGGCAGTTTTAAGGACTTTTTTCAGTCATTTTAAAACAAAGTTAGTAGATATTGAACCAAAAATTGGAGAAATTTTGCTACAAACAGTAGCATCTTTATTGCTCGTTTGTGTGTGGATAGGGGCATATTTCTACCTGCGTGAAAGAGTTTATATTTTGTCTGTCATTCCTTTGTATGCTTATATTTGGTGGGGTAAACGCTCCAAAACAGAGCTTATTGAGAGTTTGGGTATCTTTCATTTGTTTACTATTGCCTTTGGAATTATCCTTGCGCTCATAGAAATAAATAATAATTGGGAACAAATTTTATGGGTTGATGGCTATTTCCAACTAGTAGGGCTACTTGTTGTTTGTCTTGGGCTTAGATTTTTTGTTCATCATTCTAAAAGTAAAATCCTTGATGTTGAAGTAGATATACCTAAAATTTTAGAACATATTATTGCTTGTTTATTGCTTGTATGTGTATGGACAGGCGTGTACTTCTATATGCGTGAAAAAACCTATATTTTGGGTGTGGTGGGCTTATATAGCTATATTTTCTGGGGACACCGTAGCAAATCATTTCTTATTGAACTTTTAGGGCTTGCGCATCTTGGTCTAATTGGTTATGGTGCTTATTTGTCTATTCTAGAGGTAAATTCATCTGTTTTTGCTTTGCAAACATTGCTTGGGAAAATTGCTATTGTAGAGATTTTTCTTAGTTTGTGGCTACTTCAACTAATGTACGAAAAAACTGCACCAAAATATGACCCACAAGCACCAGAATATGCAGGAGAAAATATGCTCACAGAACCGCCTACAATGTCGTTGGTAAAACTTTTTAGAGAAGTTTTCTATTTATTAGTACCAATATTATTGTTGTTTTCTGTCAATAGATTGTACCCTGTTTATCTTCCTGTGGCTATTTGGGCATCTGTGGTTATCAATTATATACTAAATTTGTTTGTCAAACGCAAAGCAATGACTGTAGAACTTTATGGGCTTATTGGTCTTGCTACTTATTGGCTACTAATACTTCCTAATGAAATAAAAATATCTGCAATGAGTATTGCAGGAGGCATTTTGGCACTTGCAGGGATTTTTGCTCACGGACAAGGTTACAAGGATAAAAATTATTTTCAAGCAAGAGAAAACTATATTTTTACTTATTTGTTCTATTTTATTGGACTTTGTAGTTACTTAGTTTTTGTAGGATTACACGGAGATATGCAAAATCCAAATATTAATGCTTTTGCAGTTTATTCAAGTGGGATTTTTGTGGTAAGTGTGTACTTTTTTGGACTAGCGTATTTTAGTAAAGATACATTTGTTCCAATTAAACATAACCGTTCTTTGGTGTTTAGATTAGGTTATTTGGCTCTTTTGTTTGGAATAATCCTAAAATCTGCTATTGCTGCGGATACTCCCAATGAGAGAATTATATTTACTGTTGATACCGCTATTTGGTTGGTTTTGATGCTGATAAGTGTAGGTTTTCTGGTGAAAATTATTCACCCAAAACAAGTAGAATATCCACATAAAGAAGATAGCGTTTGGACAGTAGATATGATACTAATGAACTTCTTTATAACGGCAGCTTATGCGCTTGT